>NZ_JBFTJF010000017.1:0-133418 GCF_056395305.1 Variovorax sp. 10L426
GAGCCCGGTATGCGGTGCGGGCTGTGCGACCCTTCTGCGCCGCTGAGGAGCGCAGCTTCAGGCGGATCAGGGCCGCGTGTGTTTGAGCGCAGCGAGTTTCACGCGGACCCCGCCTGAAGCGAGCACCGCAAGGAAGCCCGAAGGGCCGGCGCAGCGGGGTCGCACAGCCCGCACCGCATACCGGGCGGACCCTCCAAAGCAACGAGCAACCAGTCAAAAAACTCATGCCGCCGCCTTCTGCCCAAACCGCCGCCCCATGCGATCAAAGGCAAGATAGATCACAGGCGTAGTGAACAAGGTCAACACCTGACTCACAACCAGCCCGCCAAAAATCGCCAGACCCAGCGGCCGCCGCAACTCCGCGCCCTCCCCCCATCCGAACATCAGCGGCAATGCAGCGAACAGCGCAGCCAGTGTCGTCATCAGGATCGGCCGGAAGCGCAACAACGCCGCCTGATGGATCGCCTCCTCCGGCGACTTGCCCTGGTTCCGCTCGGCATCGATCGCGAAGTCGATCATCATGATCGCGTTCTTCTTCACGATGCCGATCAGCAGGATGATCCCGATGATTCCGATCACCCCCAGGTCGTTGCCCGTCACCATCAGCGCCAACAACGCACCCACACCCGCGGACGGCAGCGTCGACAGGATCGTCAGCGGATGGATGTAGCTCTCATACAGCACGCCCAGCACGATGTACACGCACACCACCGCGGCAAGAATGAGCCACAACTGATTCGTCAACGACTTCTCGTAAGCCCCCGCGGCGCCGAGGAAAGTCATGCTCACGCTCGCCGGAATGCCGATCTCCTTGGCCGCCGCGCGGATCGCGGCCACCGACTTGCCCAACGCCACGTTCGGCGCAGTGTCGAAACCCACCGTGGCGCCCGGATACTGCGCGACTCGCGTCACCTGCAACGGCGAGTACTGCTCGCGCACTGTCGCCAGCGACGACAGCGGTGTCGGGGTGCCCGCGCCGGTGCGCAATTGCAGATTGCCCAGAAGCTCAGGCGAGGACAACGCATCGCGCTGCGCTTCCAGAATCACGCGGTACTGATTCGTCTCCGTGAAGATCGTCGACACGATCCGCTGCCCGAAGGCGCTGTAGAGCGCATCGTCCACCGAGCTTGCCGTCACCGACAGGCGCGAAGCCGTGTTGCGGTCGATATCCACATAGGCGGCCAGACCCTGAGCGCCCGCATCGGTCGTCGGGTTGCGCACCTCCGGCACAGTGCGCAGACGCTCGACCAGCTTGCGGGCCCAGTCGTTCACCGTCGTTGTATCCACGCCTTCGAGCGACAGCCGGAACTCCGTCGGCCCCGTCTCGGCGTCGATGGTCAGGTCTTGCGTCGGTTGCAGATACAGCGTCACGCCAGCGACGTTGTCGTGGACGCGGTCTCGCAAGCGCTGCATCACCGTGCTCTGCGAATCATGGCCCTTGCGCAAGTTGACCAGCATGCTGCCGGTATTGAGCGCCGTGTTGTTGGCCGCATCCACGCCGACCACCGAACTCAGGGTCTGCACATCCGGATCCGCCAGGATCGCGTTCGCGGCTGCTTGCTGCAACTCGGCCATGCGTACATACGACACCTCCTGCGCCGCCTCGATCCGCGCCTGGAGCTGACCCGTATCCTGCGTCGGGAAGAGCCCCTTGGGAATCACGACGTAGAGCAGCACCGTCAGTGCCAGCGTCAGCCCCGCCACCAGCAGCGTCAGCGGCTGATGACGAAACACCCATTGCAGCCACAGGTCGTAGCGCGCGATCACGCGGTCGAAGAAGCGCTGCACGCTGGCGCCGAAGCGACCGCCCTCTTCCGACTCGGGCTTGAGCCAGCGCGCCGACATCATCGGCACCAGCGTCAGCGAGACCACCGCCGAAATCAGGATCGTGATCGCCAGCGTCACTGCGAACTCGCGGAACAGCCGTCCCACCACATCACCCATGAACAGCAGCGGAATCAGCACGGCAATCAGCGAGACCGTGAGCGAAATGATCGTGAAGCCGATCTGCGTTGCCCCCTTGAGCGCGGCCTGGAACGGCGGCTCGCCCTTCTCCAGGTAGCGGGCGATGTTCTCGATCATCACGATCGCGTCGTCCACCACGAAACCGGTCGCGATGGTCAGCGCCATCAGGCTCAGGTTGTTGAGGCTGTACCCCAGCAAATACATCAGCCCGAACGTGCCGATCAGGGAGATGGGCACCGCGACGCTCGCAATCACCGTCGCTCGCAGACTGTGCAGGAAGAAGAAGATCACCAGTACCACCAGCACCACCGCCAGCGCGAGTTCGAGCTGCACGTGGCTCACGGATGCGCGGATGCCGGTCGTGCGGTCGCTCAGTATCTCGACCTTGACCGAGCCCGGCAGCGAGGATTCGAGCTCGGGCAGCTGCTTCTTGATGGCGTCAACCGTGCCGATCACGTTGGCGCCGGGTTGTCGCTGCACATTCAGGATGATTGCCGGATAGAGCTTGGTCTCCGGTTCCTGCGCGCCATCCTTCGCCTTCGCATCCTGACGCACGGCCGCCCATGCGCCGAGTTGCGTGTTCTCAGCGCCGTCGACCACGCGCGCGACGTCGCTCATGCGCACGGGCGCGCCATTCTTCCACGCGATGATCAGGTTCCTGTAGTCGGCCGCCGTCGCGAGCTGGTCGTTGGCGTTGATGGTGTAGGCCCGCTTCGGGCCGTCGAAGCTGCCCTTCGCACTGTTCGAATTGGCCGCCGCGATGGCGGTACGCAGCGTATCCAGGCCGATGCCCACCGATGCCAGCGCGTCGGTATTGGCTTGGATGCGCACCGCCGGCCGCTGGCCGCCCGAGAGCGACACCAGCCCTACGCCGCTGACCTGGCTGATCTTCTGCGCGAGCCGCGTGTTCACGAGGTTCTGCACCTCGGTGAGCGGCATGGTCTCGGAGCTTACGGCCAGCGTGAGGATGGGCGCATCCGCTGGATTGACCTTGGCATAGACGGGCGGCGCGGGCAGATCCGCCGGCAACAGCGAACCGCCGGCGTTGATCGCGGCCTGCACCTGCTGCTCGGCCACGTCGAGCGTCTGGTCGAGCGCGAACTGCAGCGTGATGATCGACACGCCGGTGGCGCTGGTCGAACTCATGCGGTCGAGGCCCGCCATCTGGCCGAACTGACGCTCGAGCGGCGCCGTCACGGTCCGGCTCATGACCTCCGGGCTTCCGCCTGGATAGAGCGTCTGCACCTGGATCGTCGGGTAGTCGACCTGAGGCAACGCCGCGAGCGGCAGGAAGCGAAAACCGACCAGGCCCGCGAGGACGATCGCGACCATGAGCAGCGCGGTCGCCACCGGCCGCTCGATGAAAGCGCGCGATGGACTCATCATCTCTGTCCTCTCACTGCGGCGGCGGACGCTGGCGACGGGCTTGGCCCTGGCCTTCGCCGCGCGGACGCTGACCGGCCGGCTTCGCCACGGCGGGCTTGTCGCCCTGCAATTGCACGCGGGCACCGTCTTTCAAGCGGTCGCCGCCTTCGGTCACGACGATGTCGCCTTCCTTGACGCCATCGGCGATCGCCACGAGATCGGTCGTGGCCTCGCCGCGCTTCACCGCGCGCATGGACACCGTGCGGTCGTCGTTCACTACGTAGACGAAGTTGCCGTTGGGGCCGGTGCGCACGGCGGTCACCGGCACGACGATGGCGCTCACGGTGCGCAGCGTCATCTGAATGTTGACGAACTGATTGGGAAACAGCGGCAGGCCGGCATTGGCAAAACGTGCCTTGGCCTTGACCGTGCCGGTGCTGGTGTCGACGATGTTGTCGAGCGTGGAGAAGTAGCCCGTATCGAGCGTGGAGCTGCGCACGCGGTCCATCGCCTTGACGGACAGCTTCTCGCCCTTGGCAAGCTGCGCCTGGATGTCCGGAATGCGATCCTGCGGCACGGCGAACTGCACGTCGATCGGGTTCATCTGCGTGATCATCGCGATGCCCGTGGTCGCGTTGGCCGTGACGGTATTGCCCGGGTCGACCGTGCGCAGCCCGATGCGGCCCGCAACCGGCGCGGTGATGCGGGTGTATTCGACGTTGAGCTTGGCCGCGGCTTCGGCGGCGCGGTCGGTGATCACCGCACCTTCGAGCTGCTTGACGAGCGCGGCCTGCGTGTCGACGTCCTGACGGGCAATCGAATCCTGCGTGAGCAATGTGCGGTAGCGCGACAGCGTGACGCGCGCCGCCTCGAGTTGCGCCTCGTCGCGCACGCGCGTGCCCTGGGCCTGCGCCAGCGCCTGCTCGTAGGGACGTGGATCGATGCGCGCCAGCAGTTGGTCCTTGGCGACCATCTGGCCTTCTGTGTAGTGCACCTCGGTCAGCACGCCGCCGACCTGAGGCCGCAGCGTGATGGTCGCCAGCGGCGTCACGGTGCCCAGGGCGTCGATGAGGATCGGCAGGTCTGCACGGCGAGCCACGGCATGGCCGACGGTACTCGCGCCGCCGAAGGCACCGGGCCCGCCGGCCGGCGTGGCCGGGCGCTTGACCAAGTACACCGCACCACCGACGAGCGCCAGCACCACCAGCAGGGCCAACAGGCTGCCGAACCAGCGCCGCCGGCGAGTGGGAGGACGAATGGCGGATTCGGTGGCGGGACTGGACTCGGTGGAGGGAGACGACATCGGTGCGTTGGGCGGTTTGCAGGTTGCCCTGTAGTGGATCGTCGAATCGTAGCGCTCCGACGTTACGAACCGTAAAGGCACTGTAAAGCAGACATCCACGTCTGCATCTCGCGACAGCGCATTGCAACTGGCGCCGCCAAGGTGCGTTTCATCGCATGGGCGTGGCGGGCCGCCGGAGGTATCGGCACAGTCCGCCCATCGAAACCTACTCTTCCTTCACCCTCTTCGCACGGAGAACCCTCATGCTGACTCAGATCCTGATCCACACACCCAAGTGGGTGTTCGTCTGCTTCGCCGCCCTGCTGTGGTTCGGCGCGCGGCAAATGCTCACGAGCAGCGTGAGCCTGACGCGGGCGACGTTCATGCCCGTCGTGATGATCGGCCTTTCGCTCTTCGGGGTCGCGTCGGCCTTCGGCGATTCCCCGATGGCCCTGCCCGCCTGGGGCGCCGCGGCGCTCACGGTGCTCGCCCTCGTGCTTCAGCGACCGTTGCAGGCCACCACGCGCTACGACGCCGCCACACGACGGTTCCATGTCGCCGGCTCCGCCGTGCCGCTGACGCTCATCATGGGTATCTTCCTGACCAAATACACGGTGGGGGTGCTGCTTGCAATCCATCCCGAACTCGGGCATCAAGCCACTTTCGAGATCGGCATCAGCGCGCTCTACGGCGCCTTCACGGGGATCTTCGCCGGCCGGGGGATCCGCCTGTGGCGCCTTGCAATCCAGGGCGACCGCGCTGCTGCCGTCACCGCCTGACAACCTGATGAAGTCGGAGGAACTCGCCATGGACGCAAGCAACATCGAACAACTGGCCCGCCGGCGCGCCAAGGCCAAGATCGGCTGGTTCATTCATCTCGCCGCCTATCTGACGGTCAATTTGATGCTGGTCGTGCTCTCGCTCGCGACCGGCCATCGGTGGGCGATCTTTCCATTGCTGGGCTGGGGCGTGGGCCTGATCCTGCATGGCGCATCGGTCTGGCTCTTCGCACCGGGCAGCAACATGCTGGAGCGCATGGTCGAGCGCGAACGCGCCAGGCTCTCCGGAGCCAAGGGGGATCCATGGTGAGCGCCTCATTCGTTTGCAGACTCGCGCTGGTCACGATCTGCGCGCTGGCTTCGGCGGCGCAAGCAGCCACCGGGCTGACCGTGCTTGCGGCGCCCGCAGGTTCCGGACCGATCACGGTGTTCTATCCGACCGACGCGCCTGCCGCCACCGTGCGTCGCGGCCCGTTCACGCTGAGCGCCGCCGTCGACGCCGCGCCGGTTGGCGGCAACGGCCATCTGATCGTGATCTCTCACGGCTCCGGCGGCGCTCCGTGGCCGCACGCCGATCTGGCGATCACGCTGGTCAACGCGGGCTTCACGGTGGCCATGCCCGAACATGCTGGCGACAATTTTCATGACATGAGCGATGTGGGCCCCAGGACCTGGCGCCACCGTCCCAAGGAAGTGTCGCAAGCCATCGATGCGATGGCGGTGGATGCGCGCTTTGCGCCGCTGCTCGACTTCCGCCATGTGGGTGTCTATGGCATGTCGGCCGGCGGTCTCACCGCACTGACGCTGGCAGGTGCGCGCTGGTCGCCCGCCCTGCTGAACACGCATTGCCAGGCGCATCTGGCAGAGGACTTCCCCGCCTGCGTGGGACTGGCGACTTCGCTCACCGGCGGCATGCTCGACCCATTGCGTCTGGCCGTGTCCCGACGCGTGATCAACGCCAAGCTGGCTGGCCAGACGACGCTGGAAAGCTGGACCGAGCCGCGCATCACTGCTGCAGTGGCCGCTGTGCCCATGGCCGCGACCATCGACATGGCTTCGCTCGCGACGCCCGGCATCCCGGTAGGACTGGTCCGTGGCGGCCAGGACGCCTGGCTGGCGCCTCAATGGCACATCGATGCGGTGCGCGCCGCCTGCAAGCGCTGTGTGCTGATCGTCGACATGCCCAACGGCGGCCACGGCTCGACGCTGTCGCCGCAACCGCCCGATCTGCCGGCGCGCGCTGCCGCGCTGCTGGACGACCCGCCGGGCTTCGACCGCGCCACCCTGCCGGGCGCCTACGCCGCGATCACGCATTTCTTCGTCCAGAATCTCCAGCCATGAGCGTCCTCATCCTGATCCTCCAGACGGCGGTGGTCACCGTGCTCCTCGCCTCGCTGGCCGAAGCGCTCGTGCTCTCGTGGGTACGTGGCAAGGGGGGCTACGACTGGAAGGCCGCAGGCATCTCGCTGACGGACTTCCTGGTGCGCGAATACCCCCTGCGCTGGCTGTTGCCGCTGCTCTTCTGGGTTCATGCCATGGACTGGGTCTACGCCCACCGGCTGTGGACGCTGCCGATGCAGCACTGGTCGGGCTGGGTGGCCTGCTTCATCGGGCAGGAGTTCTGCTACTACTGGTACCACCGGGCGGCCCATCGCGTGCGCTGGTTCTGGTGCACCCACGCCGTCCACCATTCGCCGAACCAGCTCAATCTCTCGGCGGCCTATCGCTTCGGCTGGACCGGCAGGCTCACTGGCACGCTGGCCTTCTTCATGCTGGCGCCGCTGCTGGGCATGCCGCCACAGATCGTGCTCATCATGCTGTCGCTCAATCTGCTCTATCAGTTCTGGATCCATGCCACCTGGATCCCCAGGCTCGGACCGCTGGAGTGGGTTCTCAACACGCCGTCCGCCCACCGCGTCCACCACGCCTCGAACCTCGAGTATCTCGACGGCAACTACGGCGGCGTGCTTATCGTTTTCGACCGGCTGTTCGGCACCTACATCGCCGAGCGCGACGATGTCCCGATCCGCTACGGCCTGGTGACGCCGATCAGGACATACAACCTGCTGCAAATCGAGTTCGGCCAATGGCAGGCGTTATGGCGCGATCTGCGCGGCGCCCGATCGATTCGGGAAGCATGGAGCTATCTGTGGAAGCCGCCGGGATGGTCTCCCGACGGTCCGGGCGAAACCACCGAGGCGCTGCGCCGGCGCGGGGCCGCGGCATGAACATCCGCTGGAGCGATGCCGCCCGCCACTGCCTCCAGGTGGCGGCGTTCTGCTGCGCGGTCGCGGTGCTCACGACACTCATCTGGCCGCGCAAGAGCTATCTGGTACAGGTCGGCTATGCCCTGACGATCGGGCTCGTTTCCTGGAGCGTGATCGAGTTCGGCCGCTATCTGGTCGACGAGCGCCACTGCCACCGCAGCAGCAGCGGCGGACATGGCTGGCCGAAGGGCTGGCGCGGCATGGTCCTGACCGCCACCGGCATCGGCTGCGGCTTCTTCTTCGGTGACCGCATCGCCGATCTCATCTTCGGCGACGGCGTTGTCAGTTCGCCGCGCGACAACTCGATCAGCCTCGCCATCACCGTCTTCGCAGGCGCCGCGGCGAGCTTCTTCTTCCATGCGCGCGGACAGGCCGCCGCGCTGGCCGCGCAGATCAGCGCAGCGGAACGCGATGCCACCGAGGCCAAGCTGAAGCTGCTCGAAACGCAGCTCGAGCCGCACATGCTCTTCAATACGCTGGCCAATCTGCGCGCGCTCATCACGGCCGACCCGCCGCGCGCAGTGGCGATGCTCGACCACCTCAACAGCTACCTGCGCGTCACGCTGACAGGGTCTCGGGCGCTTGCGCATCCGCTGTCGGCTGAATTCGACCGGCTCGGCGACTACCTCGAACTGATGTCGGTGCGCATGGGCGAGCGCTTGCGCTACACACTCGACCTGCCCGACGAACTCCGCGACGTGCCCGTGCCGCCGCTGATGCTGCAGCCGCTCGTCGAAAACAGTATCCGACACGGCCTGGAGCCCCAGGTGGAAGGCGGCGAAATCACCGTGCACGCGAAGCGCGAAGGCGCGCGACTCGTCATCGAAGTGAGCGACACGGGCGTGGGCATCGACGGCGATGTCACATGCTCCGAGACAGGCGGCTTCGGCCTCGCCCAGGTGCGCGAGCGACTCAACACGGTGTACGGCTCTCAGAGCGCCATGACCCTGACTCCGCTTTCCACCGGCGGCACCCGCGCCGCCATCAGCTTTCCCTCGCCCGCATGAAGACGACAGCCCTCATTGCCGAAGACGAACCCTTGCTGGCTCAAGCCCTGCATGCCGAACTGGCCGCCGCGTGGCCTGAACTGGACATCGTCGCCATGGTGGGCGACGGCCGCAGCGCCGTGCGCGAGGCATTGGCCAAACTGCCGCAGGTGCTCTTCCTCGACATCCGCATGCCGGGCCTGGACGGCCTGGGCGTCGCGGCCGAACTCGCCGATACCTGGCCAACCGACGAGGCGCCGATGCCGCAGTTGGTCTTCGTGACTGCCTACGACGAATATGCCGCACGCGCTTTCGACGCCCAGGCCATCGACTACGTGCTCAAGCCCGTGCAGCCCGATCGCCTGCGTCGCACCGTGGACCGGTTGCAGAAGCTGACGGAATCGGCCGCATCGCCCGCGTTGCCGGCCGCCGATGCGATCGCCAGCACGCTGGCCCAATGGCGCAAGGTCCTGGCCGCCGCCGGCGAAGGCGCGCCGTCCCCTGGCGCCGGCGCCCCGCTCAAGCTGATCGCGGCCAGCGAGGCCGGCTCGTCGGGCAACAGCGTGCGCATGGTGCCCATCGACGAAGTGCAATATTTCGAGGCAGCCGACAAATACGTGCGCGTGCTGACTGCGAAACACGAATACCTGATCCGCACGCCCCTCAAGCAGTTGCTGCCCCAACTCGACGCCAACATCTTCTGGCAGGTGCACCGCGCCGTGGTCGTGCGCAGCGACGCCGTCGAATCGGTCCACCGTGACGACACCGGCCGGCAGCACCTGACGTTGCGCGGCCGCTCGGAAAAAATCCCCGTCAGCCGCCTCTACGCTCACCTTTTCCGGGCGATGTAATCAGAAAGTAGGCGCCCATGAAAAAACCGGCCCCTTTTGACAGGGGCCGGCTTTTCATGTGACAGCAGGCAAATGACTGATGGCCTGCCGCTCAATAGCGGTAATAAGGCCCGTGGTGGTAACGGTGGTAGTACCCGGGTGCCGGACGGTAATAGACGGGTGGTGGCGCAACGTACACCGGAGCGGGCCGGTAATACACCGGAGCAGGCGCGACATACGCCGGGGCCGGTGCGTAGTAGACCGGCGGCGGGGCGTAATACGGTTGCGGCGACGCAACACCGACCGCGACTCCTGGGACGCTGACCCCGACCGACCATGCAGCTGCGTTGGCCGAAGCCGCGCCCAAAAGTGCGCCCGCAGCCACCGCGCCGGCGGCAGCCCATTGATAGAGAGTGGATCGGGTCATATTCATGTCTGGATCTCCTGTTGAAGGGGCGTTGACCGCCCATGTCTGTATTGAACGCGGCAAGTGTCAATCTGGTGTACGCCGCTCTGTGAAGAAGGTTGCCAAAAGTAACGCCTGCAGAGCGCCACCTAGAATGAGCGGATGACTTCCCCTGCAGCCGACAACGACGCCGCCAAGCCTAGCAATTTCCTGCGCCACGTGATCGAAAACGACCTCGAACAGGGCAATTATTCCAGCCGCCAGTGGGGCGGCACCCCTGGCGATGCCGCACATCATGCCCAAGGCATGCAGGACCCGGCCAAGGTCCGCATGCGTTTTCCTCCAGAACCCAACGGCTACCTGCACATCGGCCACGCCAAGAGCATCTGGCTCAACTTCGAACTCGCGAAGGAATACGGCGGCGTGTGCCACCTGCGCTTCGACGACACGAATCCCGAGAAGGAAGAACAGGAATACGTCGACGCCATCCGTGACGCCGTGAGGTGGATGGGCTACAGCACGACGCTCACCGACGATCCGGCCCATCCCGGGGCGACCAACGATCACGTGTATTTCGCGAGCAACTACTTCGACTTCATGTACCGCGCGGCCGAATACCTCGTCGGCGCCGGCCTCGCCTACGTCGACGAACAGAGCGCCGAAGAAATCCGCGCCACCCGCGGCGACTTCAACACCCCCGGCACCGACAGCCCCTTCCGCGCCCGCACCCCCGAGCAGAACCTTCTGCGCTTCCGCGCCATGCGCGACGGCCGACTGGAAGACGGCGCCGCGGTGCTGCGCGCCAAGATCGACATGGCGAGCCCCAACATCAACATGCGCGACCCGGCGCTCTACCGCATTCGCCGCGCGACGCACCACAACACGGGCGACAAGTGGTGCATCTATCCGATGTACACCTTCGCGCACCCGATCGAGGACGCGCTGGAGCAGATCACCCACAGCATCTGCACGCTGGAATTCGAAGACCAGCGGCCCTTCTATGACTGGCTGCTCGACCGCCTCGCCGAAGGCGGGCTGATCGCCACGCCGCATCCGCGGCAGTATGAATTCGCGCGACTCAACGTCACCCATGTCATCACCAGCAAGCGCAAGCTGCGCCAGTTGGTCGAGGAAGGCCACGTCGACGGCTGGGACGACCCCCGCATGCCCACCCTCGCCGGCCTGCGCCGCCGCGGCTACACGCCGGAGGCGCTCAAGCTGTTCTGCGAACGTTCGGGCGTGACCAAGTCGGGCGGATGGATCGACTACGCCAGCCTCGAAGCCGCGCTGCGCGACACGCTGGACCCGATCGCGCCGCGCGCCATGGTGGTGCTCGATCCGGTCAAGCTGGTCATCAGCAACTGGGGCGAACTGATGGGCGGCGACGACGTCCTCGACGACTGCTCGGCGCCCGTGCATCCGCATCACCCCGAGATGGGTCGTCGTGACTTCAAGCTGGGTCGCGAAGTTTGGATCGAGCGCACGGACTATGAAGACGTACAGCCCAAGGGCTTCTTCCGGCTGTTCCCCGGCAACAAGGTGCGGCTCAAGTACGGGCACGTGATCGAATGCACCGGCGGCACGCGCGATGCGGAAGGCATTCTGGTCGAAGTGCAGGCCAAGCTGGTGCCTGACACCAAGAGCGGCACACCGGGCGCCGATGCGATCAAGGTCAAGGGCAACATCACCTGGGTCGCCGCGGCCGATGCCGTGCGGGCGGAAGTTCGTCTCTACGAACAACTTTTCTCCGTTGTACAACCGGGCGAGGGAGAACTATCCAACGAGCTCAATAAGAGGAGCTTGACCACATGCAAGGCATACGCCGAGCCGACCGTATCTCAAACTTCTGCTCCAACGCACTACCAATTTGAGCGCCACGGATACTTCTTCGTAGAAAGTAGCCAATATTCATTAATCTTCAATAGAGTTACAGAACTGAAAGACTCCAGAAGGAAATGACCCCGACGATCAAAAGAAATGCAGCAAAATCTCTTCGAAGATATTGAATTCTCCAATCCCAAAAGAGGGAGCAATGCAGTATCTTCCGCGTACGACTACTATGCCGGATATTCCGAGCAGTTTGTCGAGAAAATACTGCAGAACAATAAAGAAGACGGCCCTACTGTTCTTGATCCTTGGAATGGCGCCGGAACAACGACAACAAGTGCCGGCCGTCTTTCAATAAAATCGATCGGCCTTGATCTAAATCCGGTAATGACAACAATTGCGAAGGCCTCTTTCGCCGGGAGATCAAGCAATGCAATCTTGCAAGCGCAATCTTGCATCGCAAGCCACCCCGTCAAGTACATCACCGCATCGAAAAGTGACCCGCTTCGATCTTGGTTTGATCAAAAATCTGTTGCAAATATTCGAGGCTTTTTGGCGACCATATTTGGTACAAATGATGGAATAATTGCCCCCAATAACGCGCAAGACCTAGATAGCCCCTTAGCGTTGATCTTATATTGCACCTTTTCCCATCTTAAGTACAAATATAAGGCATCAAGCCACCGCACCTCGAATCCGACTTGGATTAAAAAAAACAAAGATGGCAAAAATCTCATCGAAATTTCCAAGGATGAACTACAGGATTCCGTGCTGCACCAACTCGCGATGTTGAGCTCAACAGACTTAGGAAAACACTCAAAATCGAAGACCCCAAAGATCCTGACAGCAGACTCTCGTTCAATTCCTTTAAAGGACAACAGTATTGATTTGGTCATCAGCTCGCCTCCCTATTGCACACGAATCGACTACGCTGTCAAAACATCTATCGAATACGCCACAGCATTTGGAGATCAAGGCTTCGAACAATTAAGACGCACACTGCTGGGAACAACAACCGTCGAAAAGTCAAGCTCAATCGAACTATCCGAAAGCTCGTACTGCAAAGATCTTTTGGAGAAAATAAGATGCCACAACTCCAAAGCATCTCACTCCTACTATTACAAAAATATTCTTCAATATTTTCAGGGATTAGATAAATCCATCAAAGAGATTGCACGCGTGCTTCGCCCCGGTGGAAATTGCTATTTAGTGATTCAGGACTCATTTTACAAAGATATCTTAATTTCCCTTCATCAAGCCACCAGAGAACTTTGTGAACTTGCGGGACTTTTTGAGCAGCAATCTCTTGCATTTCCCGTCTCTCTGAACATCGGAAACATCAACACCTCTTCACGAAAATATCGAAAAGAAAATTCGATCAACGAGCATGTTTTGCATGTAAGGAAAAGAAATTGAGCACCGACAAAATAATCTCTTCGCTCGAACTTAATAGTCAAAAACTCACAACCACGAGTCTTGATCTCTCATTCAATGAGATTGCAAGCATGTATTCTGAGAATGAGCTAAACATCAATCCAGAGTTTCAGCGTGTATTCCGTTGGAGTGAGGGGGCTCGATCCCGATTCATCGAGACGCTTCTCCTCGAGCTACCGGTTCCTCCTATTTATGTTGTGGAGGACGAGGATGGTCGATATCAGCTTATCGATGGGCTCCAGAGAATTTCGTCCTACCTTCACTTCCGCGGGCTTTTGTCAGCTCCTCATTTTGATCCTCCAATCAAGCCTGGCGATAAACTGGAGTTGAGCGATTGCGATATTGTCAAAGAGCTAAACGGAATCACATACGATTCCCTAGGCACTACACTTCAATTGAGAATTAAACGCGCCTTTGTAAGAGTTGAAGTAATAAGGAAGAGCAGTGATCCTCGATTCAAATATCACTTGTTCAAGCGATTGAACACTGGAGGCATCCCTCTTACAAATCAGCAATTGAGAAATTGCACAGCGCGAATGCTCGATGAGACTTTCCTGGACTTCATACACGAGCTAAGCGAAAATTCAGATTTCAAGGCCTGCATTGACAACCTAACCGAAGAGCAAGTACTTGGATCCTTTGACGAAGAACTTGTACTGAGATTTTTTGCGTTGAAAAATAATATTAACCGTTTCAAACATGATGTCGCCGACTTCTTGACCGAATATCTAGAGGAAGTATCCGACCCTATTGCGCCGGCGAACTTCGACTATGATACGGAACGAGAAATCTTTAACAAAACGTTCGAAGTTTTCAACAAATCCTGGGGCAACGGGATATTCTCACGGACAAAACAAAAAGACACGAATACCCTGAGCAGATCGTTCATGATTTATCATTTCGAGTCAATTTCAATAGGCGCTCAAAAATGCATATCCAAAATTGATCCCAGCGATTCCACTCAAATCGGGATTTTTAAAGAGAAAATTCTCGAAATCAAGAAAGATTCAGAATTTATCGGACTAACAACAGGCGGCGGCAAGAATTCACCGGGACCTTTGCTAGGGCGCATCGGATTTGTTGCTCAGCGTTTGGACAATCTGTTTTAGCCGGCACAGCGATGACACTCGACGAATTTGCATTCGAGATTGAGCAGGATTTAGAATGGAGAGAAGAGGAAATTGGAGTACTTCTCAAATCTCTGGTTAAGAGTGACCCGGCGCTGCAGGCGATTCTCAGAAAGCCAGCCGTAGTTATGCTTTATTCGCATCTTGAGGGTTTCGGTCGCTTCTGTCTATTGCATTACATTTCTGCAGTCAACAAGAAAGAGATCAAGATTGGCGAAGCTAGCCATAGCATAGTTGCCGCGTCCTGCTCAAAGCTCTTCAAGGAATTGAGAAATCCGGAAAAAAAGCAAGAGTACTTCAGATCAATACTGCCGGACGATACCAACTTACATCGACTTGCCCGCGATCGACAGTTCGTCGAAGAATACGAAAAAAGCATTGCCAAATTGACCATTCAAATAATCGACTCAGTCGTGGACTTGGAATCAAATCTTAAACCAGAAGTACTATCAAAAAATCTATATCTTCTAGGGCTCCGCTACCAAATCCCAAAAGAATTCTCTGGAAATTTGACGACTTTACTCAATTTCAGGAACAAGATTGCGCACGGAGATTTTAGAAATGGAATTGATCAATCAAGGTATGATATTTGTTTTCTGGCTTACAAAGGGGTAGCCAAATTCATCAAATCAACCCTCATTGAGGCATTTCAAAAACAGGCATATTTCAAGTCCAAGAGCCTTTATTAATTATTCGTTCTCCTTATTCATCACCACCAGCGGTTTCGTCAGGTAGACCGCCTCTCGCCCCACGATCGCGCGCTGCGCCGGCATGAACACCGTGCATTCATCGCACGGCGCGCGAATCTCGTCCGGACCGTTCGCGGCGATCAGTTCGCCCTTCGCGAAAGTCTCGAAGCCGATCAGTGGCCGCACGAAGCGGAAGTCTTCCGATTGGATGACGTGCGTCTGCAGCAGCTCGAAGCGCCGCTGCGGCTCGGGTGCGTGGATCGGGCCTCTCTCGATCAGGCCGAAATTCGCCAGGAAGCGCAGGGCCACCTCGGTCGCGAGATCGGCCGCCGCCTGCTTGAAGTGCTGGCCGCACTCGACCACCATCGCAGCGCCCGGCGCGTTCTCCCCCGCATGTTGGCCGTGCTGGATCAGCGGCGTGCCCGAACCCAGCCCGCTCGGCATCACCAGGTGCACAGGCGGCAGCCCGATGGCCATCGCCACCCTGGCATTGCGCTCGAAAGCCGGGTAGACCCAGAAAGGCACCACGTCCTGGCTGGTCGAGTGGATGTCCAGGATGTGATCCGCCGCCGCGACGACAGGACGCAGTTCGCGGGCACGGCGCAATTCGGGGCTGTCCTCCGGCCCGTCGAGCCATTCGTCGGACCACACCCGGTTCAGGTTGTGCACGATCTGGCGGTTGTCGTAGGGCCGTTCCGGCGCGAAGGCGTTGTAGGCCTCCACGTGCGCGAAGCTCACCGTCAGCGTGCCGATCTTCGGCCTGACGCCCGTGTCGAGCAGATGGGTCGCAGCGACCATGCCGCAGATCTCGTTGCCGTGGGTCAAGGCGTTGATCAGTACGTGCGGGCCGGGCTTGCCGGACTCGAAGCGGTGGACGTAGTCGATGCCGGTGTTGCCTTGGCGGTAGGCGGAAATGTCGCGGGGGAGCACTTCGAACTCGGGGAGATCCTGGGTCATGAGGCTGGGTTTCTCGGAACATGTCGGCATCCGCCGGGTCCCCGGAGTTTCCTCCAATTTGCCTCTTAGACTCGTGGGCTCACCATGCGCATCGCCCAAGCCCTGTCCCCATGCCCTTGACCGCTGAAATGCGACGGTCGATCGACCAGATTCGCGACTACCTCTTTGGCGGCGGTTACCCCGATCCTGTCAGCAACGCGGAACAGCTGTCGTTCCTGTTTTTCTTCTATCTCCTGGAGACCATCGACGACGAAAACGCCATGCGCGCGAAGACGCTGAACGAGCCCTACACGAGCATGTTCAGCGGCGACTGGATCCTGAGGAACCCCTCGAACGCCTCCCTGCCCTCGGCCCACGAGGGCGTCCTGACGGCCACCGTGCTGCAGACCGGCACGCCCGCCATCCCGCGCGCACGGTTTCGCTGGTCGGCCTGGGCGAACGAGCTGACGGGCGATGCGCTCGTGCACTTCGTGCGCGACGAGGTGTTCCCCTTCTTCTCCGAAATCGGTGCCGCCGGCGCGCACGACTTCATGCGCGGGGCGCGCCTCGGCATCAGCGAGCCGACGGTGCTGTCGCAGGTCGTCCACCTGGTGGATGGCCTCGGGCTCGCCGATGCGGACTCCGACACCAAGGGAGACCTCTTCGAGCACGTGCTGCGCCAGATCAGGCAGGCCGGCGAACTGGGGCAGTTCCGCACGCCGCGCCACATCATCCGCGGCATCGTCGAGATGGTGGACCCGACCATCGGCGAGACCATCTACGACCCGGCAGCGGGCACGGCGGGCTTCCTGGTGGCGGCCTACAACCACATCCGTCTCGCCCATTCGTCGCCCGATGCCGTCGTGGAGGCCGAAGCCGAGGGCAAGACCCTGCGGCGCGGTCTCGGTGACAGGCTCACGCCCGAAGACCTCGCGACGCTTCAGAACAAGACCTTCTTCGGCAACGACGTCGATCCGAAGATGGTCCGCCTGGCGACGATGAACCTCACGTTGCGCGGCCTGGCCAACGTTCGCATCCTTCAGCGCAATGTGCTGACCTCGGTGCTCGACGACGCGAAGAAGACCGAGCTCGACCTGCCACCCGAAGGCTTTCACGTGGTGCTGGCGAATCCGCCTTTCTCGGGCCGGGTCGACAAGGACCGCATCGTCGACGACGTGCGAGTCGGCACCACCAGCAGCACCGAACTGCTCTTCCTCAAGTACATGATGGACAGCCTGCGCGCCGAGGGCCGCGCCGCTGTCGTGGTGCCGGAAGGCGTGCTGTTCGGCTCCACGGCGGCACACAAGGAATTGCGCCGGCAGCTCGTCGAGAACAACCAGGTCGATGCGGTGCTGAGTCTTCCAGGCGGCGTGTTCCAGCCCTATTCGGGCGTGAAGACATCGGTGCTCTTCTTCCGCAAGTGCGGCAACACCGAGCACGTGCTGTTCCTGCATGTCGAGGACGACGGCTACGCGCTCGACGCCAACCACGACAGGCCCGTCGAGGCCGACGACTTGCCGCGCCTGGCCCAGGCCTACGCGCAGCGCGACGCCTCGCTGGCGCGTTGGGAGGCGCGCGAGCCCGATGCCGAATGGGACGAGAAATGGTGGTTTGCCAACGCCGCCGCGCTGCGCGCGAACGACTTCAATCTCTCGGCGGCACGCTATCGTCCGTTGACCGAAGCGCAAGCCGAGCATCGCAACCCGCGCGAACTGGTCGACGAGATCATCGCGCTCGAACTGGAGTTCGCCAAGGAAATGGAAACGCTGCGAATCCTGCTCACGGAGTGGGAAAAATGAAGGCGCCACGGGTCGCGCTGCGGGAGGTGGTCGAGGCGAAAACGGGCACGATGAACCCGTCCGCCTGGCCCGACGATCCGTTCACCTATGTCGATGTCGCCGCCGTCGACAACAAGAAGAAGACCATCACCGGTGCGCGCACCTTGAAGGGCGCCGAGGCGCCGAGCCGTGCGCGCAAGCTGATGCGCACCGGCGACGTGCTGGTGTCGACCGTCCGCCCGAATCTCAATGCCGTGGCGCTGGTGCCGCCGGAACTCGACGGCGAGGTCGCGAGCACCGCCTTTTGCGTGCTGCGCGCGACACCGCGCGTGCTGCCCGAGTACATCTATTTCTTCGTGCGCTCCAGGAAGTTCATCCAGGGCGTGTGCAAGCTGGCCACGGGCGCGCTGTATCCGGCGGTGTCGGATGCACGCATCCTCGACCAGCAGCTGCCCTTGCCCGATCTGAATGAACAGCGTCGCATCGTCGACCTGCTGTTGTGCGCGCAGAGCGCGATTCGCCTGCGGCGCGAGATCCGCGAGCGAACCGTTCAAATGGTGCCGGCGCTCTACGCCGATGTGTTCGGCGACGCGATGCGTAACCCCAAGCAGTGGCCTGTGGTGCCGCTCGGAAGCCTGCTGAAAATCAGTCCGCAGAACGGCCTGTACAAGCACAAGTCGGCCTACGGCACCGGCACGCCGATCGTGCGCATCGACAGCTTTCGCGACGGCGAACTGCGCGAGCCCGCATTGCTCAAGCGCCTTCATGTCGAGGAAGACGAAGCCGGGCGCTACGGGCTGGCGGAGGGAGATATCCTGGTGAACCGCGTCAACAGCCCCGAGCATCTCGGCAAGAGCGTGCTGATCCGCACGCTGGCCGAGCCGACAGTGTTCGAATCGAACATGATGCGGTTGGTGCCCGACGCCGAGCGCGCGCTGCCGCAATACATCTTCGCTGCGCTGCAGACGCGGCGGACCTGGCGGCACTTCCAGATCAACGCCAAGCGCGCGATCAACCAGGCCAGCCTGAACCAGCAGGACCTGAAGTCGCTGCCATTGATGCTGCCGCCGATGGCGAAGCAGATCCCCTTCGCACGCTATGCGGATGCCACCGCGGCGGCCCAGGCCATCGAGGCGTTGATGCTGAAGCGCGCCGAGGAAACCCTGGATTCGCTGCTGGCGCGCACGCTCGGCTGAGCCGCAAATCGTCATTTACGGCTCATGACCGACTGCCCCTGCCGAGATAGAGAAGCTCTCTCAACGGATATCGTGCCGGCCTATCCGGACTGCCCAAAGTGATTGATCGATGGACCCAGAAGGACTTGTGCCCATTGGGCGGCGTCGAATGGTTGTTCCATGCTTGCGCGGACGCAGAACCAGAGGGTGCAACGACCATGGCCATCGATGATCGACATGAGGTCGCCGGCTTGTCCGACTGGCGGCAAGCTATCCTGCGGTCTGCCGATCACCATGGCGGCGGCCGGCACCACCTGAGATAGCTCGTTGTTCGGATCGTGGGCGCGGTATGGAGCCAGCCGTATCTGTGGCCCCGCTTCGGACTGAAAGACGCCGCCGCAGTCTCCACTGCCGACGCCCTTGACGCCGATCTCTCCTTCGCCGGTCATCCCGACCGGCCCCAGTCCATAGACACCGGAGTTCGCCAGCATGTCCACCTGAGCCAGGTCCGGACGCGCAACGCTTCCGGCAAAACCGACGACACCGGGTGCGCTGATCTGGAAGCCTCCAAGGTCCGCGGCACCGCCGATGCCAACCACTCCGGGACCAGGATTCGAACTTGCACTCTGACGCCCATGTTCAAGTATTGGCTGACCGGAAGCGCCTTTGCCGAAGACTCCGACATTCCCGGTGACCCTCTCGGTGGGCAAGGGTGTTTCGCCCCCGGCGAGACCGACCAGTCCGGGTCCTTTCACGCCATCATCGCCCGATGGTCGGGTAGCACCCCTGCCAATGACGCCCGCTGTCGCGTATCCGACCCCATCGACGCCGCCGACACCCACGACACCTGGCCCCAATACGCCGTTCCCCTGTACGCCGACCTTGCCCTCACCGCGAACACCGGTGGCACTTTCCGAGCGACCGACGACGCCGTGCCCCGTATCGCTCGAGCCTCGGACCCCCGTGTCATTCCCGAAGACGTCCACACCAAAATCGAGAGACGCGCTTTGCGTCCCGAATCCGGTCTTGTGTCCGAGGTAGTTGCTGTTGGTGTCCATAGCGCATCCCGGTTGGTTGTCGGGGCCGACTATGCAAGCGGTGAGCGGTACGAGTCAACCGTGCCCACCCCCCAGATACGCCGCCTTCACCCCCGGCTCGTTGCGCAGCTTCTCCGCCGGCCCGTGCAACGAAATTCGCCCGTTCTCCAGCACGTAGCCATAGTCCGCCACGCCAAGCGCGGCAGCTGCGAACTGCTCGACCAGCAGCATCGTCACGCCCTGCTCCTTGAGCCGCTCGATGATGCGGAACACCTCGGCAACCAGGATGGGCGCCAAGCCCATCGACGGCTCGTCGAGCAGCACGACCTCGGGGTTCAGCATCACCGCGCGGGCCATGGCGAGCATCTGCTGCTCGCCGCCCGACAAGGTGCCGGCCAATTGCGTGCGGCGTTCCTTCAGGCGCGGAAACAGTTCCATCGCCCGCTCAAGATCGGCGGCCACATCGCCGCGCGGGCGGCTGCCTGTCAACCGCGGGAACGCGCCCAGCGTGAGGTTGTCGGTGACGCTCATGGTCGCGAATACGCGCCGGCCTTCGGGCGAATGCGCAAGCCCCAGCTTGGCGATGTGATACGACTCCAGCCCGTCGATGCGCTTGCCGTTGAGCGTGATTTCGCCCCCGGTC
The DNA here is from genome assembly GCF_056395305.1 of Variovorax sp. 10L426. Lineage (NCBI taxonomy): Bacteria > Pseudomonadati > Pseudomonadota > Betaproteobacteria > Burkholderiales > Comamonadaceae > Variovorax > Variovorax sp. 10L426. Next base: position 20,527 of record NZ_JBFTJF010000017.1, read on the forward strand.
GCGCGGATCATGCCGGACACCGCGCGCATGGTCGTCGTCTTGCCCGCGCCGTTGGAGCCGATGAGCGTCACGACCTTGCCCTTGGGCACTTCGATCGAAATTCCGTGCAGCACCTGCACCTTGCCGTAGCCGGCCGAAAGATTCTGGATGGTCAGCATCTGATGATCCTCACGCGGCCTGCGCGGCAGGTTCCGCTGCATCCTGTCCGCCGAGATAGGCCTCGATGACCTTCTCGTCCGATTGCACCTGGGCCGGCCCGCCCTCGGCAATCTTCTGGCCGAAGTCGAGCACCGAGACGGTGTCGCACATGCTCATCACCACGTCCATGTGGTGTTCGATCAGGATGACCGTCACGCCATGTTCGCGGATCTTGCGGATGATGGCGATCAGTTCCTTGATGTCCGGCGCCGTGAGACCCGCGGCAGGCTCGTCGAGCAGCAGCAGTTGCGGGTCGAGCGCGAGCGCGCGGGCGATCTCCAGCAGGCGCTGCTTGCCGTAAGGCAGGTTGCGCGCCTCTTCCGCCGCGAACTCCTCCAGTCCGACGAACTTCAGCAAGCCGAGCGCGCGGTTGGCCGCCGCGGCGTTCTCGCGGCGGTAACGCGGCGTGTGCACGGCCACGTCGAACAGATTGCTCTTGAAAGTGTGGTGCAGGCCGACCTGCACGTTCTGCTGCGCCGTCATCTCGCCGAAGAGCTGCACGTTCTGGAAGGTGCGCGCGATGCCCGACAGCGCGATGTCCGCGGACGTGCGCCCGACCAGCGAGCGCCCGCCGAATTCGATGCTGCCGGCAGTGGGCACGTAGATGCCGGTCAGCACGTTCATCATCGTGCTCTTGCCCGAGCCGTTGGGCCCGATCAGGCCATGGATGGATCCGCGCTTCACGGTCAGGTCGACGTTGTTGAGCGCCTTCAGACCACCGAACTGCATGAGCACGCCCGCGGCCTGGAGCACTTCGGCTCCGCCGCTGCCCGATGCCGCGACACTCACCGCATCGGACGGCGCCGCAGCCGGATCGACCACTTCGACCTGCGCCTTGGGCCGGCGCAGATTGAGCGCGTTGCGCACGAAGCCGACGATGCCGTCCTGCAGGTAGTAGACGACGAACAGCATGATCACACCGAAGATCGACAGTCGCCAGTCGGTCATGGTGTCGAGCCAGAACGCGAGTCCGGCGAGCGCGATGCTGCCGGCCACCGGGATCGCCATCTGCTTCGGCGTCACGCGCTGACGCTGGATGCCGACCACCGCGGTGATCATCACCAGCACGGCCAGCCCGACCGACACGTAGCGGAACAGCTCCACGTCATCGAGCAGCTTGGGCAGCAGCACGATGATGGCCGCGCCGAGTATCGAACCGGTGCGGCTCTTGCGCCCGCCCATGATCACGGCCAGCAGGAACAGCACCGTCAGCTCGAAGTTGTAGGTGTTCGGCGAGATGTACTGCTCCGAATACGCATACAGGCTGCCCGCCAGGCCGGCAAAGCCGGCGCTGATCACGAAGGCGTAGACCTTGTAGCGGTACACCGAAACGCCCATGCAGTCCGACGCCACCGGGCTGCCGCGCAGCGCCTCGAAGGCGCGTCCGAGATGCGAGCGAAGGATGCGGTGCACCACGATGAGCGACAGCACCAGCATCACCGCCACGAGCCAGAAGAACTCGCGTTCGTCGAGCTTGTGGCCGAAGAGCGGCGGCTTGCTGAGCTTGATGCCCATCGGCCCTTCGGTGATGAAGCCCATCTCGTTGATGAGGATCTGGATGATGGTGCCGAAGGCCAGCGTGACCATGGCGAGGTAGGGCCCCGTCACCCGCAGTGCCGGCAGCGCAAGGATGGCGCCGAACACCGCAGTGACGCCGATGGCGGCGACCAGCGACACCATGAGCAGCGCACCCATCTTGAAGACCAGCACGCCGGCGGTATAGGCGCCGAGGCCGAAGAGCCCCGCGTGGCCGAGCGACACCTGCCCGGTGTAGCCCACCACGATGTCCAGCCCGAACAGCAGGATCGCGTAGATCATGATGGTCTCGAGCAGGTGGATGTAGTACGGGTTGTCGATGCCGATCGGGAACAGCATCAGCACTGCGAAACCCGCGATGGCAAGAAGAAGGCGACCAGTTTTCATTGTGTTGACTTCGATGCCTCGCGCTCAGACTTTCTTGATGGCCGTCTTGCCGAACAAGCCCGCGGGCCGCACGGCCAGCACGATCAGCAGCAGCACCAGGCCGGGTACGTCCTTGTAGCCGGTGCTGAGATAGAACCCGGTCGTGGTCTCGGCGATACCGAGGATGATCCCGCCCACCACGATGCCCATGCCGCTGGTCAGCCCGCCGATGATCGCCACGGCAAAGGCCTTGAGCCCGAGCACCGCGCCCATGGTCGCGCCGGTCAGCGTGAGCGGAGCGATCAGCACGCCGGCAAAGGCCGCGGTGAGCGACGACAGCGCGTACGAGAAGGTGATGACGAGCCCCGTGTTGATGCCCATCAGCTTGGCCGCATCGCGATCGTTGAAGGTCGCGACCACCGCCTTGCCGTAGATCGAGCGGCGGTTGAAGACTTCCACCGCCAGCATCATCAGGATGGCGCCGACCACCACCAGGATTTCCATCGGCAGCACGTTGGCGTTGAGGAACTTGATCGGCGCTTCCGGCAGCGGCGAAGGGAACCTCAGGTCGTCGCGGCCCCAGACGTTCTCGGCCACGTTCTTGAAGATGATGCCGAGCGCGATGGTCGACATGATCCAGCCGAACTCCGACTTGATCTTGATCGCGGGCCGCACGCCGATGCGCTCCACCACCGCGCCCTGCACTGCGCCGAACACGCAGACGATGGGGATCATCAACCAGTAGTTCACGCCCAGCGTGACCAGCGTCAGGCCGACGAGCGCGCCGAGCATCAGCGCGTCGCCCTGCCCGAAGTTGAGGGTGTCGGAAGTCGCGAAAGTCAGCTGGTAGCCGAACGCGATCACGGCATAGATCATGCCCAGCGCGATACCGCTGAAGATGAGTTGGGTCAGGATTTGCATATCAGTTTTTCCCGGCGCATCGCGTGAGAACAGTTAACCAAGGAAGCGGCGCCCATTCGGGAAACACCGCGGAGCCGGCTTTGCCGGGCCGCCGGTGTTGCCCCCTTGAGGGGGAGGCGGCTACACGCAGTGAGCAAGCAACGGGGGTGGGTTCATTACTCATGAAAAGACGCCGCCGCGGGAAAGATCCCGCGGCGGCGCCGAGATGGAGGCGCAGATCAGGGCTTCAGCAGTGCGTCGTTGGCGGCGTTGTTCTTGAGGCGCACCTGCGACGCATTCTTCATGTCGTCCGCACTGGCGTAGATCACTCGACCACCCTTGACCTCGCCGAACACCGGGATGTTCGCGGTGATGGAGTCATGATCACCCTTGGCGAAAGGCTTGTTGTAGGTCGTCACCACACCTTCCACCGGCGCTTTGAGGTCTTCCAGCGCGGCCAGGATCTTCGGACCTTCTGTGCTGTTGGCCTGCTTCATGGCGGCGGCCAGCAGGTAGATCGAGTCGTAGCCCTGCGCGGCCGAGACCGGCGAATCGATCCGGTTGTTCTTCGGCTTGAAGGTCGCCACGTAGCTGGTGATGAAGCTCTTGCGCTTCGGCGTGGTCGGCTCCTGGATGAAAGTCTGCGGCATGCGCGCGCCGTCACCGCCGGGGCCGGCGTTGTCGATGAAGTTGGCCATCGACAAGGTCCAGCTGCCGACCATCGGCACCTTCCAGCCCAGCTTGGTCATGCCGTTGGCGATCTGCGCAAGCTCGGGGCCGATGCCGTAGGTCAGCACCGCCTCGGCGCCGGCTTCCTTGGCCTTCAGCAACTGGGCCGTCATGTCGACGTCCTTGATGTTGAACTTCTCGACCGCCACCGCCGTGATGCCCTTGGCCTTGAGCGCCTTCTCGAGATCCTCGCGGCCGAGCTGGCCGTAGTTGGTCGAGTCGGCCAGGATCGCCACCTTCTTGAAGCCGCGACGCGTGACCGCTTCCTCGACGATCATCGGCGCCTGGATGCTGTCATGCGCCGAATTGCGGAAGACGTAGTTCTCGGGGTCCTTGTCGAACTGGTGCGTGATGATCGAACCCGTCGCCACGTTGTTCAGCACCGGGATCTTGGCGTCCTGGAAGAAGCGCTGCGAAGCCAGCGCCACGCCGGTGTTGATGTAGCCGACAACGGCCACGACCTTTTCCTTGTTGATGAATTCCTGGGCGATCTGCACGCCCCGTTCATTCTTGGCCTCGTCGTCGCGCTCGACGAGCTGGATCTGCCGGCCCAGCACGCCGCCGGCCTTGTTGATTTCGTCGGTGGCCAGGCGGACGCCGTCGCGCATGCTCACGCCCATCGAGGACGATCCGCCGGTGAACGGTCCGTCCACGCCGATCTTGATCGGATCGGCGGCGAACGCTCCCGCGGAAAAGGCGATGGCACCTGCCACGGCGAGAAGCTTGAAACTCAAAGGCATGTCGAAAATCTCCAAGTGTCTGAATGTTTCTAAACCATAACTACAAGAGGGAAAACCGAAGAGAGTGACAACCCTAAATGGACGCTGACTGGCCGCATTGGGCCTGTTTGCGCAGACCAATTCGCTGCATCCCGGACAGCTGTCTCAACGTCCCGCATCGGACAGTTGTTTTCTGCGGTATTCGCCCTGCCGGACGAACATCCACCCCGGGTACTCGGCCGGCAGTCGGCTGACCTCGTCGAGTTGCGCCAGTTCGGCCGCACTCAATTCGACCTTGGTGGCCGCCATGTTGTCGGCGAGCTGATCGGGCCGCTTGGCGCCGATGATGACACTCGTCACCTGCGGCTGATGCAGCAGCCACGCCAGCGCGATCTGCGCGACCGACACACCGTGTGCCTGCGCGATGGGGCGCATGGCGTCGACGCAGTCGTACGCGCGATCCTTGTTGACCGGCGGAAAGTCGAAGGCCGTGCGACGACTGCCCTGCTCGCCCTGCTGGTCGCGGCCGTACTTGCCGCTGAGCAGGCCGCCCGCCAGCGGACTCCACACCATCAGGCCGACGCCTTCGCTGCGCAGCATCGGCACCAACTCGCGTTCGAGATCGCGCCCCGCGATGGTGTAGTAGGCCTGCAACGATTCGAAGCGCGACAGCCCCCACCGCTCCGCTACGCCGAGCGCCTTCACGATCTGCCACGCGGCCCAGTTGGAAACGCCGACATGGCGAACATGGCCCTGGCGCACCAGTTGGTCGAGCGCACGCACCGTCTCCTCGATGGGCGTGGCCGGATCGAAGCCATGGATCTGGTAGAGGTCGATGTGGTCGAGTTGCAGCCGCTTCAGGCTGGCCTTGACCCCGTCCATGATGTGGCCGCGCGTGGCGCCGCGTGCGTTCGGGCCGGGCCCGGTCTCGCCGAAGACCTTGGTGGCGACGATCACGTTCTCGCGCGGCACCTTGAGGTTCTTGAGGGCTTGCCCGGTGATCTGCTCCGACAAGCCGCCCGAATAGACGTCGGCGGTGTCGATGAAATTGATGCCGGCATCGAGGGCCGAGCCGATCAGGCGTTCGGCGTCGGCCTGCTGCAGGTCGCCGATCTGGGCCCAGATGCCTTCGCCGCCGCCGAAGGTCATGGTGCCGAGGCACAGCTCGGACACGAAGAGGCCAGTACGGCCGAGGGGATGGTGACGCATGGGAAAACAACTCCTGAAGCGAAACGAAAGAACCGGACGCGAGCATAGGCGTCTGCGGAAAATCCTGCAGGCGCCGGCACCGCATCCTTTCGGGTCGCCCGAACGTCTTGTGCTTGTCACAGAATGGTTCCGGCGCCGCCGGTGAAAGGACTGAAACGTGAAACACATGGTTCGATACAAGGTCAAGGCTGACCGCGTCGCCGAAAACGAGCGCCTCGCCGCCAAGGTCTACGAGGAACTTCACCGCCTCAAGCCGCAGGGCCTGCGCTACGCCACCTTCCGGCTCGACGACGGCGTGAGCTTCGTCCACCTCGTTTCGCACGAAGAAGCCGATGGCAGCAACGCGCTGACCTCATTGCCCGTGTTCAAGGAATTCACGGCAGGCGTGCGCGATCGCTGCGAAGAGCCGCCGGTCAACACGCAACTGAAGGAGATCGGCTCGTATGGATTCTTCGGCGACTGAGCCTGAGCCCGCCAACGCGATCATCGCCACGCTCGAGGAGAGCCGGCGCCAGTTCCTGGCGCTCGTCGACGACATCCGGCCCGACCTGCATCGCTACTGCACGCGCATGACCGGCTCTGTCGCCGATGGCGAAGACGTGGTGCAGGACACGCTCGCGCGCGCCTACTACCAGCTCCCCGAACTGAAGGAACTGCCGCCCCTGCGACCCTGGCTGTTTCGCATCGCGCACAACCGTGCGATCGACCATTGGCGGCGCGATGTGCACCGGATGGCCGAGCCGATCGAATCGGTGCTCGGCATCGCCGACGACGAAGCGCACGAACCCGATAACGCGCTCGCGCGCCACCAGGCCGTGCGTGCGGCGCTCTCGTGCTTCCTGCAACTCGCGCCGGCGCAGCGCGGATGCGTGATCCTCAAGGACGTGCTCGAACATTCGCTGGAGGAAATCTCCGCCGAGTTGGAGCTGAGCGTGCCGGCCGTCAAGGCAGCGCTGCACCGGGGGCGGACGCTGCTGCGCCAGTTGTCAGAAGCGACGACCCATGCGCCTACGCCGCGTGCCGCGCCTGCGATCTCGCCCGCGCTGCGCCGCTATGCGGATCTGTTCAACGCCCGTGACTGGGACGGCGTCCGCGCAATGCTGGCCGATGAAGTCCGCCTCGACCTCGTCTCGCGACGCAAGGCGGCGGGCCGGCGCGAGGTCGAGATCTACTACACGAACTACAGCCGCCAGGACGACTGGCGGTTGGTGCCGGCATGGCTCGAAGGACGCGAGGTGCTGGCCGTCATGCGCGCGCCCGACGCGACGCGCCCGGGCTACTTCATGGAATTGCAATGGCGCGACGGCCGCGTGAGCCTGATCCGGGATTTCCGCCACGTGGCGTACATCGCCGAGGAAGCCGCGATGGAACTCGCGGACTGAACGCGGCCTCGCTACATCCACATCCGCGAAAAGACATGGTCGCGGTCGATCCAGGCGTGTTTCAGCGCCGCGAGCACGTGGCCCACGATGAGGGTGCAGAGCACGAAGGCCGTCACGCCATGCACGAGCCCCAGAAAGTCATAGACAGCAGGCAACGGCGGCCCCCACGGCGGCCATTGGAACCCGAAAAAGGTGATACCGAACCGGTTGAAGTTCGACCCGACATAGCCCGACAGCGGCATCACGACCATGCACACATACAGCGCGATGTGCACCGCCCGGGCGGCCCGGCGCGTGCCGATCGTCATGGAGGCCGGCCATGGCGGCGGCGCATGCGAAAGCCGCCAGGCCAGCCGCGCGATGATGAGCACGCCCAGCACGATGCCGAAGGATTTGTGCAGGTTGACCACGGCAGAGCGCGCAGGCGTGTCGCGTGGCGCGATGTCGTCCAGCAGAAAACCGAATGCGATCTGCCCGAACAGCGCCAGCGCAATCAACCAGTGGAGCAAGACGGCCACGCGGGTGTAGCGCAAGAGCGCTTCCGTGCCGGGCGTGCCCGGCATCTTCGGTGTCGGGTTCTCAGAGGCCCGCGAGGAAGTGCGCGACATTCTCGATATCCTGCGCGCTCATCGTATTCGCCACGCTGGTCATGGTGCCGGCGTCGTTGGTGCGGCGCCTCTCCTTGAAGTCGGTGAGCTGCTTGACGATGTAGTCATGGTTCTGGCCCGCTACGCGAGGCACTTCATTCTGGCCCGCGAAGCCCCCCAGGTGGCACATGGTGCAGAGCGTCTCCTCGGACTTCGCCCGGCCCAGCTTCACTTTCGCTGCATCGGGCACGAAGCGCTGGGGCGGCGGCTTCTGCGCCGCGAAGTAATCCGACAGTTCGTGCATTTCGTCGCGTGTCAGACCCGCGACCATCGGCGTCATGAGTTCGTTCGACCGCCGCCCTTCCTGGAAGTCGCGCAGTTGCAGGTAGAGGTAGCGCGAGGTCTGCCCCGCGATGATCGGATAGACGGGCAGGATGGGTTGCCCATTCGCACCGTGGCAGGCCGCGCAGGCCGCCGCCTTCGCGGGCGCCGCTGCCTGCTGCGCATTGGCGCCGCCGGCAAGCAGCGCGCTTGCCGCAACGGCCAGTACTCGAAGTGCGCAGGCAACGGCGTTGGGCTTCATCCTATTGCAATGCGAACACCATGACCGAGTTGCCGCGCTTGAAGTCGAGCTGCGTGTTGCCACCTGCGGCTACGGCGATGTATTGCTTGCCACCGGTCGTGTACGACACGGGCGGCGCATTCACGCCGGCCCCGCACTGGTACTCCCACAGCTTCTTGCCGGTCTTGGCGTCGAACGCACGGAAGAGCCCGTTGCCTTCGCCGTTGAAGACCAGATTGCCGCCCGTGGCCAGCACGCCGCCGATGAGCGGCTGTTCAGTGTCGAACTTCCACGCCATCTTGCCGGTGTCGATGTTGACCGCCGCGAGCCGTCCCCATTGCTTCTCAGACGGAATCACCTTGAAGGCGCCGCCGAGCCACAGCTTGCCGCCTGGGTACTTGGCCTCCTCGACGTGGTAGGTCATGGGCTGGTGCAGGTTGGCGGCATAGGCCAGCCGCAGCTTCGGGTTGACCGCCATGGGGCTCCACTCGACACCGCCGTTGGCGCCGGGCAGCATGCGCGCACCGTCCTTGGTCGGCAGCACCCACATGTTCTCCTGCGGGATCATCGCCTCGCTGAAGCGGATCAGCTCGCCGGTGGCGCGATCGTGCACATAGATGTGCCCCGTCTTGCCGCCGTGGATGGCCACCTTGTGCATCTTGCCGTCCTTGCCTTTCGCATCGGTCAGGATCACGGGCGACACGGCATCGAGGTCCCACACATCGTGCGGCACGTACTGGTAGTGCCACTTGTAGGCGCCGGTGTTCAGGTCCACGGCCACCATCGAGTCGGTGTAGAGGTTGTCGCCGGGCCGCTCCGCGCCATAGAGGTCGGGGCTCGGATTGCCGACGACGAAGAACGCGGTGTTGGTTTCCTTGTCGATCGCCGGTGCCATCCAGACGCCGCCGCCGAGCGTCTTGTAGAAGTCGCCGCCCTTGGCGAGCTGGGCTTTCTCTGCATCGATGTTGCGGTGCAGGTCGCGCTGGGTCGCGTCCTTGGTGGCCCACACGCCTTCGCTGCCCTTCTCGGGCACGGTGTCGAAGGTCCAGAGCAGCTTGCCATCGTTCGCATCGAAGGCCTTCACGTAGCCGCGGATGCCGTATTCGCCGCCGTTGGTGCCGATGAGCACCTTGCCGTTGACGGCCACTGGCGCCATGGTCTCCGAATAGCCCGCTTCAGGGTCGCCGATCTGCGTGGACCACAGCACCTTGCCGGTCTTCGCGTCGAGTGCGAGGAGCTTCGCGTCGAGCGTGCCCATGTAGAGCTTGTCGCCCATGATCGCGACGCCGCGGTTGTTGGGTCCGCAGCAGAAGGTCGTGACCGGACCCATCTTGTGCTTGTAGTGCCAGAACTCCTTGCCGGTCGCGGCATCGAGCGCATACACATGGTTGTAGGAGGTGGTGATGAACATCACGCCGTCGACGACGATGGGCGCGGTCTCCATCGATTCGAGCACCTCCGTCTGGAAGGTGAAGGCCGGCCGCAGCTTGGCGACGTTGCCCGTGTTGATCTGCGACGCCGGATAGAACCGCGTCTGTGCATAGCTCATGTTCGACTGCAGGAAGTTGGACGAGCCCTTGTCCGCCGTGTCGAGCTGCTGCTGCGACACCGAGATCGTCTTCGGCACCGGCGCGCCCGTGGCCGCCGCCTGGCCTGCGTTCTCCGCCTGCCCGAGCGCGGCAGTCGAGATCAGGCCGATGACCGGCCCTGCAACGTACACACGGCGCCACGCGCGCGCGAACCTGGTCTGCTTGAACATCGCGGGTCTCCTCAGGCGTTGTTATGCCTTTTTATGCCACCGCGGCGACCCGGGAACCGGTGTCGCAAGGCACAGAGCGGCGCGAGGGTGGATGCGCGACCGCGGCAGATCCCGGCCCCTGAAGAGAGGGACCTGCCCCGCCTCGCTTGCAAGCGTAGCCACATTCAGGTCCACTGAATAGAAGATTTTTTCGGTGCACCGCAGCAATCGCCGCTGGAGATCGGACCCATGAATCGACCCGCCTCATTGCGCTCGCGAGCGCTGTCCGCGCTGATGTCGTGGACCTGCGCGCTGATGGTTCTGGCGTCGCCGCGCGAGGCGACCGCCCAGCCGGAAACCGACCCCAGTCCCAACGCCCAGTTGCTCGTGGCCGCGCGACAGGGGCAGGTCGAACGCGTGAAGCAGCTGCTTGCGCAGGGCGCCGTCGCCGACTCGCGCAACCGCGTCGGCAAGACACCGCTCTTCATCGCCTGCGAGAAAGGCAACGCCGAACTGGGGATCGTGCTCATCGACGCCAAGGCAGATGTGAACCTGGCCTCCGTCGATCACGTCACCCCGCTGATGGCGGCCAGCTACAGCGGCAATGCCGAACTCGTGAAGCGCCTGCTCGCAGCGGGAGCGCGCATCGATGCAGTGGACCGCATGAACAAGTCGGCGCCGGTGTATGCGGCCGGCCAGGGCAATGCGGCGGCGCTCGACGCGCTGCTCGCTTCAGGCATCGACGTGAACGCCACCTACGACCACAACCTGACGCTGCTGATGTGGGCCGCGGGGCAAGGTCACGCAGATGCGGTGCGGCTGTTGCTCACACGCGGGGCGAAGACCGACATCCGCGACGACCGGGGGCTGACGGCGATCGACATCGCGCGTGGGGCGGGCCAGGGGACCGTGGCGCAAGAAGCAGGGTTGCGCTGAGCCGAGAGGTCTGGCGCCTGGCCGATTGGCATCGACCATGAATCGGAAGTCCCTCATGGAAGCTCAATTCACGTGGCAGGTCGCGGCGGCTCGCGCAGATACTGGGGCATGTAGGCATTCACGAGTTCTTCGATCAAGTCCGCCTGCATCAGATCCTTGGAGCGCTTGAGCGGCTCGCGTGTTGGATAGGCGGCCAGAGCCCGTTTGACGCTGACGAAGTCGAGCGGATGCATGGTGTGCATGATCGCCATCTCGCCGGTCGTCGATACGACCATCTGGCTGAACCTCGGCGAACCCAGGATCCGATCGCCCGTCGAGGCCTGCACTGACCAGACATCCCCTTCGTCATCGCTCATGCGCAAGGGATGCGGGTCCTTGTCTTTTGCGATGCGGCGTATGACGTCGACTTCGAAACCTGCGGCGTTCCGGGCTGTCTCCTTCTGGCGCTCCAAGCGGACGAAGGTCTTGTCAGCTTTCTTGAGAAGTCCAAGAAACGAGGCCTCCGATGCCTTCATGCGTGAGAAGAATTTGAGGTGCTTGCGCGTGTCGAACAACAGGTCGATGTCCCTCGTCGCCATTGCCTGAGGCATGAAGCGAACGCCGCACGCACTCTCGTACGCGTAGAGCGCGTGCGTGCCCACCACGGTGAAATGCTCCGAGAATCCTTCCTTGTCCAGCGCGTTCAGCACATCGACTACCACCGGCGGAACGCGCCCGACCCGCAATGCGCGATTGAGGCGCCGTTGCTCGTCGAACGCCTTCTCGATGGTTGCCAGCCGCTCGGCCGTCGCGGCCTTTCGTTCGATGAAGTTCTTGAAGATCTGCAGTGTCTCGGGGCCTTCCGGCCCCAACGACTTGTGGCTACCCTTCGAGGACGTCCGAATCAGATATCGCCGGCCGGAGATCTCTCTCCAGATCATGCTGCCACGCGTCTGTGCGGCCTCCCTGCGCACGCGACGCAGTTCATCGAAAACGCTTTCGGCGTCGATGTACTGCCGCTTCTGGCTGTCGCCGATTTCGATGATGCCGGTTGCCGTTTTCACCATGAATTAATATAAATCATTATTTATAGTGAAAACGTATTATTTTCAATAACTTATCTCGCTTTTCACTAGATTATTGTTGATTTCATTTTTACAGTGAAAACCGTTTAAATTCATATAGTTACCTATCAGAATCCGCGCCATCGCCCTCAGTCGCCCGCTTCTTGGCCGTTCGCGCCTCTTTCCTAGCCTTGCGCTCCGCGTCCAGCAGTTGCCCGGCCGCTAGCCACTGCGTGAACTCTTCCGGCGTTTCCAGCGTGATGCGCCCCAGGTTGCCGCTGCGGAACTCGTGCATCGCGATCTCCGCCGCCTTCTGCAGGTTCACGCGGCCCTTGCCCAGCAGCGCGCCGCGCTTGCGGCCGATGGCTTCGAGCACCTGCTCGTCGCTCAGGCCGGCGATCGGGTCGAGCTTGAAGCGCGCTTCGACCAGACCCGCATAGTGCTGCTTCAGGTACGAAAGCAGTTCCAACGCCACCTCTTCCTCGTCGAAGGCATTGCGGCCCACCGCGCCGCTCGCGGCCAGGTTGTAGCCGCTCTTGGCGACGATGATGCGCGGCCACAGCATGCCGGGCGTGTCCCACAAATAGAAGTCGTCGGCCAGCGTGATGCGCTGCTCCAGCTTGGTGATGCCGGCCTCGTCGCCGGTCTTGGCCTTGCGGCTGCCGGTGAGCGTGTTGATGAGCGTCGACTTGCCAACATTGGGAATGCCGCAGATCAGCACCCGCATCGGCTTGGCCATGCCGCCGCGCTGGGGGGCCAGCGCATGGCAGGCGTCGATCAGTTGCCGGGCCGGTGCGGTCTGGCCCGCGTCGAGGCCGATGGCGCGCGTATCGGCTTGCGCGTTGTAGTGCGCCAGCCAACGTGTCGTGCATTCGGGGTCGGCCAAGTCCTGCTTGTTGAGCACCTTGAGGCCCGGCTTGTGGCCGGTGAGTTCGGCCAGCATCGGATTGGCGCTGGAGCCGGGCAAGCGGGCATCGAGCAGTTCGATGACGACGTCGATGTCCTTGATGCGCTCGGCGATGGCCTTCTTGGTCAGATGCATGTGACCGGGGAACCACTGGATGGCCATCGCGAATGTCTTTCTCTGTCTGTGGGAACGACCGGGGATTGTCGCCGCCCGGCCCTCAGGCCCGCAGCGCCGGCCGGTAGCGGCGGCTGCATGGAATGTGCGTGCCGTCGCGCATATGCAGGCGCGCGTCGCCGCCGTCGAGGGGCTCGATCTCGGCGATGCGGTCCAGGTTGGCGGCGTAGCTGCGGTGCACGCGCACATAGCGTGCCGGGTCGAGTTGCGCGAGAAAGTCCGTCATCGTGGCGCGCAGCAGGTAGTCATGCCCGTTCACGCGCAGGCCGACGTAGTTGCCCTGGGCCTGCAGCCAGTCGATGTCGCTGGCGGCGATCAGGAATTCGCGTCGCAGCTTGCGCACGAGGAAGCGGTCGGGGCGTAGCGGTGTTCCGGGCACTTCGGACGCTTCCGGCGCCTCGGCCGGCATCGCCCCGCCCTCCGGTGGGTCGAGAACCCGCGCCTCGCCCTGCAGCCGCAGCATGAAAACCCGGTAGCTGACGATCGCGACCAGGAACAGCAGATAGGTACGCGCGTCCTTCAGATATTCGTAGGGCCATTTGGCCAACCAGTCACCGAAGTCGTAGCGGCTGCCCGCCCAGGCATAGACGAGGTGCCGCAGGCCGACCATCAGGACCACGTGCGCCAGGCTGAAGACGACGCTGCCCAGCAGGTGCGCCACCAGGCTTCGGCGCCATTGCGCGCGGCTGATCGGAAAACGCCGCTCGAAGGCGATCACCGCCGGCACCAGCGCGAGCAAGGCCAGGTGGCTGGTCAGCTCCCACGTCACCGGTTGCCAGATCGGGATCTGCCGGCCGGCATCACGCACGTCGATCACGGCGACGACGGTGCTGAAGGTGGCCTGAACCGCCATCATGAGCACCCAGAAGCCCGCCTCGGCCCATCGCCGGTAAGGCTGGTAACGCTCGAACAGGTTCATCCCGGCTTCGCTCATTGACAAACCTTCGTGCGGCCTTGCGGTGCTCATGCCCCGGATTCTCACGAATCAGGCCGCGTGACGGGATTTTTCGTCCCTCAGGGGCCACCGTTCGTCACAAAACGCCCGGCGATCGTCCCCCCGCCGCCCCACACCCCGGCCTGTCGCAGGAGCATCGCCTCCTTCGTTCAAGGAGCACGGCATGACGACGACGAACCGACGACACGACATCGACGCCCTGCGGGCGCTGGCTTTTCTGCTGCTCATCCTCTACCACGTGGGCATGTATTACGTGGCCGGCTGGCCCTGGCACCTCAAGAGCCCGCACGCGGCCGAATGGCTGCGGTGGCCGATGCTGGTCGTCAACGTCTGGCGCATGGACCTGGTGTTCCTGATTTCGGGCGTGGCCTTCGGCTTCCTGAGCCGGGGTCGCACGCCGATGGCGGTGATCCGGCTGCGCGCCTTCCGGCTGCTGCTGCCGCTGGTCTTCGGCATGGCGGTGGTCGTGCCCTACCAGGCCTACGCGCAGGGCGTTTCCAACGGGCTGGTGGCGCCGGGCTTCAGCGCCTTCATGGTGCATTACCTCGCGGGCGGCCCGTGGCCCAAGGGCGCCTTCGACGGCTCGGAATTCCCGATGACCTGGAACCACCTGTGGTACCTGCCCTACCTGTTCGTCTACACGGCCATCCTGGCGCTCCTGACGCCGGTGATGCGCTCCGGCCCCGGCGCCAGGCTTCGGGCCGCCTTTCTCGGGCTCAGGCGCTGGCAGCTGCTGGCGATCCCGGTCCTTCCGCTGCTCCTGTTCACGCTGGTGCTGGCGCCGCGCTTCCCGGCCACCCACAACCTGGTGCGCGACTGGTACCTTCACGCGCTGTATTTCACGGTATTTCTCTACGGCGTGTGGATGGGCGTCGACGAAGGCATCTGGCGCGAACTGGAAAGGCTGCGCCGGTGGTCGCTGGCGCTCGCGCTGGGCTGCATCGCCGCCTTCGTGATGCTCAGGCTGTCGGGTATCGACGCCTCGAACGCCGCCTGGATCACGCGCGTGCTGCGCGCGGCGTATCTCTGGACGGCGATTGCGGCCATTGTGGGCTTCGCGTACCGCCACCTGAACCGTCCGTGGCCCTGGCTCGACTGGGCCAACGACTCGGTCTATCCGTGGCACATGCTGCACCAGACGCTCATCATCATCGGCGCCGTGGCGCTGGCATCGATGCAACTCGGGCCGGTGCTGGAGCCGGTGCTGATCGTCGCCGTCACGGTGCTCGGATGCTGGGCGCTGAGCGACGGGCTGATCCGGCGCCTCCGGTGGCTGAGGCCGCTGTTCGGGCTCAAACGACTGGAGCGCGCGGTCAATTCAGTTCATCCCGATAGTCGATCCGACGACTGTAGGCCGGGTCGCCGTGCCACTCCCAGTAGGTCTTGAGCAGCCGCTGCGTGACCGGGCCCGGCGAGCCTTGGCCGACCACCTGGTCATCCACCTGGGTCACGGGCAGCACGCCGCCGCCCGAAGTGCTCAGGAAGGCTTCGTCGGCACCACGCAGTTCGTCGGCAGGAAGATGGCGCAATTCGACGCGCATGCCGAGCTTCTGCGCGATCTCGATCACGGTGCGGCGCGATACGCCTTCGAGCACCCCCTCTTCCGGCGTGACGACCACGCCGTCGCGCACGCAGAAGATGTTGAAGCCGGGCCCCTCCACGACATTGCCCGCCCCGTCGGTCAGCACGACGGTGTCGGCGCCCGCGTCGAGCGCACCCAGGAGCCCCATGGTCAGATCGTTCCAGTGGTAGTTCTTGGCCTTGGGATCGACCGACCGCGCCGAAATGCGCTGCACGTCGCTCACCTGCACGTGCAAGCCGCGCTGGCGCTGCGCCTCGTTCGCGATCCACACGAAGGGCACAGCGAAAGCGTAGAACTGGTTGACTGCCTGGCGCGGATCGCGCGAGCCCCACGGCGGCTGCCCGCGCGTCGCGATCATTTCGACATACGAACTGCGCAGGCCGCTCTTGCGCACGCATTCGGTCAGCACCGCGATGATCTGCTCGGGCGTGAGGCCGGCATCGAGCCGAAAGCGCTCGCAGCTGCGCATGAAGCGTTCGAGGTGCGCGTCGAGCCTGAAGAAGGCCCCTTCCCAGACCGTGACCACGTCATAGGTGGCGTCGGACCGCAGAAAGCCCCAGTCGGTGATGGGGATCGCGGCCTCGGCGATGGGCACATATTGGCCCCGGACGAAGGCGACACCCTTCGAAAAATCGGGTTGGACGAGGGAATTCATGGATCGCGAAGCTCCTTCGAATGAATGCACGGCCATTGTGGACATTGAAGCCGCAGGGCCAACTGCCCGCATGCTAGAGGCTCGTCCATCAGGCGCGAAAGGGATCAGCATGCAGATTCAGGTCAGAACGAGCAACGGCATCGAGAACAAGGACGCGCTGGAACGTTGGGCCGACGGCCAGATACGGCAGAGCCTGAGCCGCTTCATCGAAGACGTCACGCGCGTCGAAATCCATCTCAGCGACGAGAACCACGATGCCAGCAGCGGCGGCGCCAAGCGATGTGTCATGGAGGCCCGGCTCGCCCATCATCAGCCGCTGGCCGTCACCCAGCACGCACCGAATCTCGACGAAGCGTTTCGCGGCGCGTCCGACAAGCTGAAGCGCTCCATCGAGAGCGTCCTCGGCCGCCTCTACAACCACCGCCACCGTGAGTCCATCCGCACCGGCGCCGATGCGCCCGATGCCGAGGAGAATGCCCCTTGAACCGTGTGCGGGCCCTCGGCCTCCTGGCGTCGCTGCTTCTGGCGTGCGGTCTGTCCGGCCACAGCCTTGCGGGCAGCGTGAAGGGCAAGGTCGTCTTTGGCGGCCCTGCCCCGGCGCCGGCCAAGGTGCCCGTCACGATCGACCAGTACTTGTGCGGCACTGAAAAGCCCGCCGACGACCTGCAGGTTTCGCCGAACCGCGAGATCCGCAACGCCGTCGTCTGGATCGAGAACGCGCCCGCCGGTGCCACGCCGCCGGCGAGCCAGAAGGTCGAGGTCGACCAGAAGGGATGCGCGTTCATCCCGAGGGTTGTCGTGGTTCCGGCCGGCGGGACGGTGGACTTCCTCAACAGCGACCGGCTGCTCCACAACATCCATGCCACCCCGAAGGCCAACGTCTCCTTCAACCGCACGCAGCCGATGGGCCGGACGATTCCGATCACCTTCGCCGAGCCCGAGATCGTGCGCATCAATTGCGACCTGCATGCCTGGATGACGGCCTGGGTGGTCGTTGCAGCGCACCGCTTCTATGCGGTCACCGGCGCCGACGGCACGTTCGCGTTCGACAATCTTCCGCCTGGCCAATACAAGCTGCAGGTATGGCATGAACGCCTGGGCACGGTGCCGGCGACCGTCACCGTGAGCGATCAGCAGCCCGCGCAACTCACGGTCGAACTGAAGCCCCGCTGACGCCATCAAGGAACAACGGTGATCTTCTTCGTTGTCTCCCAGGCCGCAGAGTGCGTCGGCTCTTCGACGGCCCGGAGCGAGCCGCCTTCGTCGAGCGCGATCGTGAACGTCACGGTCGGCGACGAATAGACCGGATGCAGGTAGGCACGCGCGATCTCCACCGAGTCCTTGTAGAGCGCGATGTAGCGCACGAAATGCTCCTGGAGCGACGGATGCTGTGAATCGGCACCGACGCTGATCGTCACGTTGAACCATTCGCCGCGGCGCACGCTGGCCGGCGCGGTGATCTTGGGTGTGTGCTTGGCGTCGAAGCTTTTGTGAACTTCGCGGAACTCCGGCGTGAATTGCTGGGCCTGCTCTTCCTCCGCGCGCACCCCGAGAGCGCCGAAGCCCATGGCCAGGCCCGTCGCGACGATGGCGAGATGCTGCGCTTTTCGAACGGTCGTCGTCATGAAACCCCCTCGTTTGGATGCTCAGATGTCGGGGAGAAACTGCTTGACCATCGCGAGCAGTTCGCTCGGGCTGTAGGGCTTGGCAAGGTAGCTGGCGGCACCAGCCTGCAGCGCCTTCTCGCGGTCGCCGCTCAAGGCATACGAGGTGATCACGATGATCGGAATGTGGCGCGTCGCCGCCTCGGTGGTGAGCAGCCGCGTGGCGTCGAGCCCGGACAACTTCGGAAGCTGCACGTCCATCAGGATGAGATCGGGCAACTCCTGCTGCGCCAGCGCGACGCCGGTCTCGCCGTCGGCCGCCTCGATCAGCCGACAGGCAGAGCGCTTGAGCAACTGCCGGACGATCTTGCGGTTGTATTCGTTGTCCTCGACGTAGAGGATCTTTCGCTCGGTCATAAGCCAACCTCCGTGCTACGCACTGCGGTATTCGCCTCGGGAGCGGCCCAGCGGCTCATTCATTTCTTTCGCCCGCGCGCAACGGCACGGAAAACAGGAAGGTGGAGCCCTTCCCCAGTTCGCTTTCGACCCAGATGCGCCCGCCGAGCCTCTCGACGAACTTCTTCGAGATGCTGAGCCCGAGCCCCGTGCCGCCGAATTCGCGCGTGATGGTCGTATCGACCTGGCGAAACTCCGTGAAGATGTTGTCGAGGTCGCCCTGCGCGATGCCGATGCCGGTGTCCGAGACGCTGTAGATCAGTTCGTCGCTCTCCAGCTTGACGGCGATGTCGACCCGACCCTGCCGCGTGAACTTCAGTGCATTGCCGGCCAGGTTGGTCAGGCACTGCGCGAGCCGGCCGCTGTCGCCGTAGGCCACGGGCAGATCCTCGGGCACGTGCGCGGTGAAGTCGAGCCCCTTCTCCGCGGCGATGGAGCGCAGGGACGATCGCACGGTATTGACCACATCGCTGACCGCATAGTCGTTGAGCGCCAGTTCCATGCGCCCGGCCTCGATCTTGGACAGGTCGAGCACCTCGTTGATCAGTCGCAGCAGGTTGCGGCCGTTGACCTGGATGTCCGTGAGCGGCTCCTTCAGATCGGGCGGAATGTCGCCGTAGATTCCGTCGATCATCATTTCGCTGAAGCCGAGGATCGCGTTCATCGGCGTGCGCAGTTCGTGGCTCATGTTGGCCAGGAACTCGGACTTGGCCTTGCTCGCGCGCGAGAGCTGCTCATTGAGATCCACGAGCTTCGCGGCCGCCTGCCGCTGGGATTCGTCGAAACGATTCAGTTGCTCGCTCATGTGGTTCATCCGGTCGGCGAGCACTCCGAACTCGTCACGGTTGGGGACCGAGATTCTGCGCCCGAAGTTTCCGGCTGCGACATCGTCCATGAAAACACCCGCCGCGCGCACCGGGAGGATGAAGGACCACGAGATCACGAACCCGCACAGCCACGCGAGCAAGACTGCGCTCACCGCGAAGACGGACGTGAGGATCAGCGATCGGCGGTTGGCCGCGCCGACGCTGTCGCGAAGCTGGGCCATCCGGCTTTGCTCGACCTGGACGAGCTGCCCCATGCGCGACGCGATCTGGTTGTCGAGCACTTCCTCGCGCCGCAGCAGATCGGCGGTGACGTCCCCGAGCTTGCCGTCGCGGATCGCGTTGGCAATGTCGGCCACCACGCCCATGGCGTCGTCCTGCGAAGCGCGGATCTGGTCGATCAGGTCCTTCTGCCCGGCGGCGGCCGTATCCAGCTTGGCCAGCGTTTCGTTGAAGCGGTTGTTCTCGCGCAGGACACGCTCGATGGCGGCCTCGTCCTTCGACAGCAGCGCCAGCGCCGTGAAGTGCATCTGACGGTCCAGCGCATGCTGGCTCTCCTGCGCCCAGCTCACCCGTTCATGCGCCTGGTCGAGCAGACGACTCTGCTCGGTGGTGTTCACGAGGATGAGCAGGCTGGCCACCGCCATCGCGATGAACAGGAGCGTGATGATCAGGAACGCCAGCAGCAGCTTGGTGTGCACGGAGGCACGAACGCGCGCGACCCCTTGCACCAGCCCGGCAAAAGGTGACTGTTTCAACACCCGCGTTACAAGCTGTTCGAGTTTGATGGCGACCCTCCTCGCCGGGCCCCGCAGCCTTGCCTTGTGGATCCACCACGAAGCCGCTACATTTTTTGCCTCGGGAGAATTGACGGTGAGAACCCCCCCACGCATCCTCATCGTCGACGACAACGCGACCAACGTCAAGATTCTGCAGACCCGCCTGGCCAGCGAAGGCTATGAAGTGGTCTCGGCCGCCGACGGGCTGGAGGGCCTGCAGGCGGCACGCGAACTTGCCCCCGACCTCATCCTGCTCGACGTGATGATGCCCAAGCTGGACGGCCTGGAGGTTTGCCGCCGCCTGCGCGCAGACCCGGACTTTCCCTTCACGCCGATCATCATGGTGACGGCCATGGCCGACCTGAAGGACGTCATCGCGGGGCTGGAGGCCGGCGGCGACGAGTACCTCACGAAGCCGGTGGACCACGCCGCGCTCGCCGCTCGGGTGCGCTCGATGCTGCGAATCAAGCGGCTGCACGACCAGGTCGAATCGCTGGTGGCAGAGGTGAAAGACTGGAACGCTTCACTCGAGCGCCGCGTCGCGACCCAGGTCAGCGAACTCGAACGCGTCGGCCGGCTGCGACGCTTCTTCTCGCCGCAACTGGCAGACCTCATCGTCAGCGGCGACGCCGAAGACCCTTTGCAAAGCCATCGGCGCGAGATCACCGTGGTGTTCCTGGATCTGCGCGGCTTCACGGCCTTCGCGGAGAGCGCGGAGCCTGAAGACGTCATGGGCGTGCTGCGCCAGTACCACGCAGCGACCGGCGAACTGATCCTCGCGCATGAAGGCACGCTCGAGCGCTTCACGGGCGACGGGATGATGGTGTTCTTCAACGACCCGGTGCCGATTCCCGATGCGGCGGAGCGCGCGGTACGGATGTCGTTGGCCATCCGCGAACGGGTGGGCTCGATCGCCGAAGCGTGGGTGCGTCGCGGCTATTCGCTCGGCCTGGGCATCGGCATCGCCCAAGGATTTGCCACGATCGGCGCCATCGGCTTCGAAGGTCGCTGGGACTACGGTGCGATCGGCACCGTCACCAATCTTGCTGCGAGGCTGTGCGGCGAGGCGGAGGCCAACCAGATCCTGATTTCGCGGAAGGTCTTCGCGCAGCTGGAATCGCTGCTGGAAGTGGAGCCGCCCCAGGCGCTCAGCCTGAAGGGGTTCCAGCGGCCCATTGACTGCTTCAGTGTCCGTGGGATGAGGGCGCCCGCGCCCTGAAGGCTGAAGGCCCGCGCGGCTAGCGTCGCAGGAACGCAAGAAGAAGTCGAGTCACTTCCTCGGGTTGTTCCTGCTGGACCCAGTGGCCCGCGCCGCCGACGATGTGGACGCCGGTCAAGTGCGTGCAGACGCTGGCCTCCATCGCCTCGAAGTCGCCAGGCTTCTGGTAGATGCCCCAGTCGCGCCGGCCCGCAATGAAGCACGAGGGCACGTCGATCGTGCGGCCCGACCAGATCTGGAGTTCCGCCGTGTATCGCCCGCCGGTGGCGCAGCGATACCACTGCAATCCGCCCTGGAACCCGATGCGGGCGTATTCGCCGGCGTATACCGCGAGTTCGTCGTCGGGAAGCCAGCGACAGGCCGCGATCTGCTCGGCCGTCGGCATCTCGGCGGCCACCGTTTCCGCCATGCTCTTGTCCGCTTCCATCACGTAGTAAGTGGGCAGCTTCCCCAATTCGTCGGCGGTGAGCGACTCCAGGCGAAACGGCTTGTTGGCAGGCCAGTCCGCGCTCTTGACGTGGTAGTAGGCCCGCAGGAATGCGTTCAGGCCCTGCGGTGCACGCCCCATATCGCCGTCGGCTTCGGGCGTCGAGTAGTACCACTGGTAGTGCTTGCGCGGCGGCGAAAGCGCGGCAAGTCCGTCGTGGAGCGTGGCGATGCCCGCGAGGCCGGAAGGCGGCGCCGCGGAGGCGGCCGAATCGAAGGGAATCGCAGGCGCGCCGCCGAAGGGCGCGCTCATCAGGACGACCGAACGGAACACGTCGGGCCGTACCAGCGCGCACCACGCGGCCACCGGTGAACCGAAGTCATGGCCGACCACCGCGGCGACGGTGCGATGGCCCACGGCGGCGACCAGGCCCCATGCGTCGCGCACGAGATTGAGCATCCGGAACTCATCGAGATCGGCCTCGAAGCCCTGCTGCCAGCCAGTGGTGCGCCCGTAGCCGCGCTGGTCGGGCGCCACCACGTGAAAGCCGGCCTCGGCAAGCGGCAGCATCACCTTGCGCCAGCTGTAGGCCAGCTCGGGGAAACCGTGGAGCAACAACACGCACGGCCGGTCGGGCGACTCGAAGCCGGCCTCCAGCACGTGCATCGAGAGGCCGTTGCTGTTGTCGACGAAGCGCGAACGGATGCCCGCGGGCAACGGCAAAGGGTCAAGTGTCGATTCGTCGATCATGCCTTTCTCCTTGCAAGCCGCTCCCGGGGCGGAAGCTTGATTGTCAGTGCCGGCGCGCGTTCGCCATGGCCTTGCCCACCTCGTTGGAGCCCTGCGCCGCGCCGCTTTGAGGCACGATCTCGCCATTGCGGTCGGTCACTTCGGCGAGACGTGCGGCAAGCTGCTCCGGCGCATCGGCGTCGAGCCCGATCCAGGTGCCCTGCGTCAGGGTGATGTGCGCAGCTTCGAAGACACCGGCACCCGCGCAAAGGATGGCACGGTTCGGCGCGTCCTGCGAGGCCAGCACCAGCATCGCCGGCACCACGGCTTCGGGCTTGAGCGCGTTGAGGACTTCCTCGGACATCAGGTCTTCGGTCATGCGCGTGGCCGCCGTCGGTGCCAGGCAGTTCACGCGGATGTCGTTCTTGGCGCCTTCGATGCTCAGCGTCTGCATGAGGCCGACCAGCGCGAGCTTGGCGGCGCCGTAGTTGCTCTGGCCAAAATTGCCGTAGAGGCCGGAGGACGAGGTGGTCATCACGATGCGGCCGTATTTCTGCTCGTTCATGAGCGCCCAGACGGCCTTGGTGCAGTGGACGGCGCCCATCAGGTGAACGTCCATGACGAGGCGAAAGTCGGCCAGTTCCATCTTGGCGAAGCTCTTGTCGCGCAGGATGCCGGCGTTGTTCACCAGGATGTCGACGCGGCCCCAGGCATCGACGGCCTGCCGCACCATGGCCTGCACGGCCTCGAAGTCAGTGACGGAGGCGCCATTGGCGATCGCCTCGCCGCCCGCGGCCTTGATCTCGTCGACCACCGCCTGCGCCGCGCTCACCGAGCCGCCGGAGCCGTCGCGCGCGCCGCCCAGGTCGTTGACCAGAACCTTGGCGCCGCGCGCGGCAAGGCCCAGCGCATGCTGGCGGCCCAGGCCGTTGCCCGCGCCGGTGACGATGGCCACGCGGCCCTTGAAATCGAGATTGCTCATTCCGGAATGCTTTCGTAGGAGTCGTTGACGCGACGCTTTTTACCCGAAAAGCAGGCTCGCTCCCGTCCCCGGCGTGCCAGTGCCCTACCCTTTGCGCTCGCCCGGGGCCAGGCGCAGGCCCGCCCCCTCATCCTTCGAAAGCTTGCGAAACGACAACAGCGACAGCAGCGTCATCGCGCCGATCACGCCGAAGGCGGGCAGGAAGTCATCGGTCGTGAGGCGATCCGCAGGGTTGCCGTGGAACCGCGCGGCGAGCGAAACCAGCGTGGCGGCCAGCGTCACGCCCAGGGTCAGCGACAACTGTTGCGCCATGCTGTTGAGCGTCGCGGCATGGCTCATGCGGGGCTTGGGGATCTCCGAGAAGCCGAGCGTCTGCAGTGAGACCATCGCCATGGAATTGACCAGGCCGCCGAACAGCAGCGTGACGAAGATGGCGGCATGCGGCGTGCTCGGGCGGAAGAAGCCGCAGCTGAAATAGAAAAGGCTCGTCAGGCAGGTGGCGCCGATCAGCAGCGTGCGAAAACCAAGGGCGCGGATGGCACGCGCCATCACCGTGCGCGTGGCCAGCGAGCCGATGGCGGTCGCCATCGTCAGACTGCCCGATGTCAGCGGCGAAAGACCGAAGCCCAGTTGAAGCATGAGCGGCAGCAGGAATGGCGATGCGCCGATCGCAATGCGCAGCGGCGTGCCGCCGATCACCGAGGCGCGATAGGTCGGATGCCGGAGGATCCCGAGGTCGATCAGCGGGTGGGACTTGCGTCGGCTGCGCCAGTGATAGGCCAGCACGGCGAACACGCCAACGGCTGCCATCGCCCAGATCGCGGTGGCGGGCAGCAGCGCTTTGCCGCCCATTTCCAGGCTGCCGAGCAAGGCGGTGAGGCCGAGCGCCAGCATGACAAAGCCGTCCGCATCGAACGGCGTGGGCGTGCTGTCCTCCGGCAGATCGTCGATCCACCGCAGCGCGCCGGCGATGGCCAGCAGGCCGAAGGGAATGTTGATGAGGAAGATCCAGCGCCACGAGACCAGCGTGACGATCAACCCGCCGAACAAGGGACCGGCCAGCCGACCGACGGCCGGCGGCACGGTGAACCAGACCATCGCCGAAACCATCTGCTCCGGCGGAACGCTGCGCAACAGGATCAACCGGCCCACCGGCAGCATCATCGCGCCGCCGAGACCCTGCAGCACGCGAAACGCCACCAGTTGCGGCAGCGAGTACGCGGCGCCGCAGAGCGTCGAGCCGAGGGAAAACATGGCCACCGCGGCTATGAAGACGCGCCTGGGACCGATCCGCTCCGAAAGCCAGCCGCTCACCGGAAGAAACACCGCGATGCTCAGCAGATACGAGGTAATCGCGAGATTGAGGTGCAGGACGCTGACATCGAGCGCACGCGCGATGCTGGGCAGCGCGGTCGCCATCACGGAGGTATCGAGGTTCTGGAGGAAAAGCGGCGAGGCGACGATCACCGGAACGATCCGGCGGTAGGAATGGGTCATGAAGGCTGGACGATAGCAGCGTGCCCACCTTTCGGCACGAGGGCTACTTCTTGCTCAGGCGCTCGCAGTAGTCCAGCAGTTGATCGATCTCGGCGGACTTGTCGAAGAAAGCGTCGGCGCCCATGGCTCTGGAGCGCGCTCGCATGTCCGGCGTCGCGTAGTTGCTGAGGACGACGATCTTCTGATGCGCCGAGCGCTTGCGGCACGCATCGACCACGCCGAGACCGTTGCCCTGTGCGAGGAAGAGGTCGACGATGGCGACGTCCCAGTCATCGTGATGCCCTCGCAGCCACGCGACGGCTTCGTCCTCGCCGGTGGCGTGCGCGACCACGACCGCATCGGTGATGTCCTCCAGGAATCCAGCGAGGTTGTCACGGATGATGGGATTGTCTTCAACCAGGTAGGTCTTGAAGGTCATGGAACGATGGCAGTCAGGCTGAATGCAGGGCGTGCGCCCTTGATGCCATCATCTCCAACAATCGTGACGCCCTCGTGAGTCCGGGGGGCCAATCCGGGTAGGCTGGAACCTACCCGGCCGGCGCCTCAGAGTGCCGCGCGCTGGCTCACCGGCCCTGCCGGAGTCTCCGCCCAATGATTCTTGAAGCCCAGGCGGGCCGGCGAGACGTACTGCTCGCGGTAGATCTCGAACGGCATGGTGTCTGCGGCTTCGATGCGTTTCTGCGCGTCGATCGATGTCTGTGTCATGTGCTCGAATTCCGCGCGCTGTTCGGCCGAGAATGGCAGTGCCAGCAAGGTCTCGCGGGTTGTCTCGGACTGCGCGCGCACGAAGGCGACGAAGGAATCGTTGTGCGATTTCATTGCCGCCAGCACGCGCGCCGACGGCAGGATCGCCGGGTCGCTCAGGGCAGCCCCGGCCGCGCGCACGGCTTCGGCATGCTTCGAGCCGCCATGCGCAGCGTCCAGTGCGTCGGCGATCGGCTCGAATTCCCGCAGCAGCTCGGCGCCCCATTTGGTGAGCGCGATCTGCGTGTTGCCACGCTGCAGTTGCAGGCCGGGTTCGCGTCCGCGAGCGGCCGTCAGATGCTGGTTGTGCGCGAGATCGCCGATTTCCTGCTTCGTGTCGGGCGGGCTGTCGGTCAGCAGGCAGTGCAACAGGAACACATCGAGAAAGCGCATGGTTTGCGCATTGATGCCGACCGGCTCGAACGGGTCGAGATCCATCAGGCGGACTTCGACGTATTCGACGCCGCGCTCGCGCAGCGCGTGCAGCGGCCGTTCGCCGGGGTAGATCACGCGCTTGGGGCGGATGGTGCCGTAGAACTCGTTCTCGATCTGCAGCAGGCTCGTGGCGAGCTGGTTGTAGTCGCCGCCGAGGTTGCGAATGCCGATGGCCTCGTAGGCGGGCCACGGGCGCGTCAGCGCATCCTGCAGCGACGCGCCGTAGCCATCGAGGCTGTTGTAGCTCACCGCGAGTGACGCTTGAGCCTCGCTCTGGTAGCCCAGGCGCCCCATCCGCAGCGAGGTGCCGTAAGGCATGTGCACGCTGCCCTCGCCCAGCGGCTGCAGTTCGTGCGGCCGGCCGTCGACGAAGCTCGAGCACAGCGCCGGCGACGCACCGAACAGGTAGAGCAGCAGGAACGCATGACGCCGGAAGTTGCGAATCAGCGCGAAGTACTGCTCGCTCGACACGTCGGGCAGCGACCAGTTGTAGTGAATGCCCGAAATGGTCTGCATGCGCCGGCCATAGCGGTGGCTCAGGCCCATCCGGTAGACGCTCTTGGCGCGACCGACGTTCGAGGCGCCATAGCGCCCGATCGGGATGGTCTCGTCCGTCGGCAGGCCGCAGGGCATGCTGGAGACCCAGAGACGCTCGTCGCCGGCTTCGGCCAGCACGCGGTAGGTGAACTGGTGCACCTGTACGAGTTCTTCGAGCGCGGCTTGGACGTCCTTGTGCGCGCCGGTGATGAGTTCGAGTTGGGATTCGCTGAAATCGGTCGTGATGTGCGGATGCGTGAGCGCGGAGCCCAATGCCACCGGATGCGGCGTCAGCGCGAGCTTGCCGTCGGGCTGCGCGCGCAGGCTTTCCTTTTCGATCCCCCGCCGCACGCCCCTCAGCCGTGCAGCCGAGAGCGCGTCGAGGCGCTCCTTCAAATTGCTCATATCGATATGGCTCGTCGTTCTTCGTGGGGCTGGAAGGTAGCAGAACCTTGAAAGACGCGCAGGGGGCCTGAAAAGCGGCCTTTCGACTTCAGGCCAGGACGCGCAGCAGGTAGCGGTTGAGGTCGGCGATTTCCTCCATGCAGACGGAATGTTCCATGGGGTATTCGTGCCATTCCACGTCGTAGCCCAGCGCCGAAAGCGCGTCGCGGCTGGCAACTGCGCGGGCGATGGGGATCACCCCGTCGCGCAGGCCGTGGGCCTGGAAGATCGGCGTTTTCTGGTTGGCCGGATGGCGCTCGGCGGCGACGGTGCCGGCGAGCGGGAGATAGCCCGAGAGGCCGACGATGCCGGCCAGACGCTCCGGATATCGCAAAGCGGTCATGAAGGTCATCGCGCAGCCCTGCGAGAAGCCGGCAACCACGATGCGTTGGAAAGGAATGCCTCGCGCCTTTTCGTTGGCGATCAGCGCTTCGATCGCGGCCTGCGAGCGGCGCAGGCCGGCTTCGTCTTCAGGCTGCCCGGGGCCGAGGATGTCGTACCAGGCGGGCATGCGGTAGCCGCCGTTGATGGTGACCGGCATGACCGGTGCATTCGGGAACACGAAGCGCACCGGACCGACCGCCGAGAGGTCCATCTCGTTGCAGATCGGCACGAAATCATTGCCGTCGGCGCCGAGGCCGTGCATGAGGAGGACGGTGGCCGTCGGATTCGGGCCGGTTTCGATTTCGATGGGAGGAAGTGACATGGCCCCGAAGTTACCGCAGAAATGCCGGCCAGGTTCGTCGCTGCGCGGCGGCGCGCTGGATGCATTCCACGAACTGCTGGGCCGCGGGCCCCAGGCGCTGATCGCGGCGCTTGATCACGCACATGCTGAGTGCCGGCACGTGCTCTTTCACGTCGACGCGCCGTATGCCGTAGCGCTTGAACGACAAGTCGACCAGCGGCTCGACGAAGAGTCCCACCAGGTCCATCTCCCCCACCAATCCCAGCGCAACGGTGACCGATTCGCCAAAGATCACGCGGGCCGGCGGCGTCAGCCCCATCGGAGAAAACAGCGGTGCCACGGACTCGCGGCCCAGTTCGCTTTCGCCGGGCAGCACCCACTCGGCGGCGTGCAGTTCGCGCAGCGAGCGGCAGTGGCGCATCGGATGGCCGGTGCGCATTCCGACGGTCAGTTGCACCTGAAACAACTCGATGGCCTCGAACTCGGCATCGAGCGTCTCCGGCGTCACGTGCGCCACGGCGAAATCGAGGCTGCCGTTGCGCATGCGCGAAAGCATCCAGGTCAGCACGGCTTCGCTGAAGTGCACATCGACCGCCGGCAAGCGCGTGTGGAATTCCTTGAACGCCGACGGGAGCACGGTGATCGCGGCCGACGTGCTCACCGCCACCGAGATCTTGCCGGTCGCGCCGTCGCGGATCTGGGCGATTTCGTCGCGTGCGCGACGCATGTCCGCCAGCAGCAGGCGCGCGCGCGGCGCGAAGGCCTCGCCGTAGGTGGTGAGCTCCACGCCCTTGACGCTGCGCGCGACCAGCGGCGCGCCGACCGCACGCTCCAGCTCGCGCACGATCTTTGTCACGGCAGGCTGCGAGATCCCCAGGACCCGGGCGGCGCCGCGAATGCTCATCTGCTCGGCCACCGCCACGAAGGCCAGAAGCTGGTTCGGCTTCATATGAAAACCAAAAGTTATCGTTGAAGCCCAATTATTGTCTTTTCACGATCATCACTGATCCCCTAGCATCGCCGGCGCGATAACCACATCACCACATCACACCTCAACACCCATGACCACCGCTTCAAGCCGCGCACCCATGAGCCGCCCGGCCGCTCCGAAGGCGAATACCGAAGCGCCGCTGCGCGAAGGTACCCCAATGAGCCGGCGCCGGACCATCGTTGCCACCACCATCGGCAATGCACTGGAGTTCTTCGATTTCACCGTGTATGGCTTCCTGGCCCTCGTGATCGGCAAACTCTTCTTTCCCACCTTCAATTCCTACGGCCAACTGCTGCTGACGGTGGCGAGTTTCGGGGTCGGCTTCATCATGCGGCCGCTGGGCGGCATCGTGATCGGCGCCTACGCCGACCGCGCCGGGCGCAAGAAGGCGATGACGCTGACGATCTTCATGATGGCGCTGGGCTGCGCCATGATCGCCTTCGCTCCCACCTACGTGCAGATCGGCGTGGCGGCGCCGCTGCTGATCGTGCTGGCGCGGCTCATCCAGGGCTTCTCGGCCGGCGGCGAGGTCGGCGCGTCCACCACGCTGCTGGTGGAACACGCGACACCGGCCAATCGTGGCTACATGGCGAGCTGGCAGTTCGCGAGCCAAGGCCTGGGCATCCTGCTCGGCGCGGTGGTGGTCGGCGTGCTTTCGGCAACGCTGTCGCCGCAGGCCATGGAAAGCTGGGGCTGGCGCGTGCCCTTCTTCATGGGCATGCTGATCGCGCCGGTCGGGATGTACATCCGCCAGCATCTCGAAGAATCGCTGGACATCGCCGAAGAGCCTGCCAATGCGCCACCGCGGCGCAGCAGCCTGGCAGAGGTGTGCGGCGAACACGGCAAGACCGTGCTTGCAGCGATCCTGACCGTGATCGGCGGCACTGCGGCGGCCTACGTCATCACCTTCTACATGCCGACGTATGCGATTCGCGAATTGGGAATGGCACCACCGGTGGCGCTCTTCGGCGCCGCACTCACGGGGTTGCTGTCGTTCGGGCTCGCGCCGCTGGTGGGTCGCTGGTCCGATCGCTTCGGGCGAAAGCCGCTGATCGTCTGGAGCCGCGTTGCAGTCGCGGTGCTGATCTACCCCGGCTTCCTGTGGCTCAACGCCTCGCCGACGCCGACCGTGCTGTTCATCGTGGTCGGCGTGCTGAGCGCCGCGCTGGCGGTCCAGACCGTGCCCGGCATCACGATGCTGCCCGAGATGTTTCCGAAACGCGTGCGGGCCAGCGGCATGTCGCTGGTCTACAGCGTGGGTGTGGCGCTCTTCGGCGGCTTCTCGCCCTTCATCAGCGCGTGGCTCCTGAACGCCACAGGCAACAAGCTGGCGCCCGCGTGGTACCTGCTGGTGGTTTCGCTGGTGTCGTTGATCGGCTTGCTGTGGATGAAGGACTTCACCGGCAAGGACATCGATGCGGCCGGTGCCCATCAACCTGCCTGATCCACAAGATGCACAAGACCTCTTCTCAAGGACTCACGACGATGTACAACAGTGCTGCCACCCGCCATTTCTCGGGCACCTACGCCGAAGCGCGGCGCAAATACCTCGATGCTGCCGCACAGCGCGGCGCAACCATCGAATCGTTCGAACTGCCGGAGCATCGCGGCGCGCTCGGCGAGACGCTCGCCACCGACGTGGCCTGGCTCGGCAAGCCCGGCGCCACCAAGCTGCTGATCGTCAGCTCCGGCACGCACGGCCCGGAGGGCTTCTGCGGCTCGGGCTGCCAGGTCGCGACGCTGAACGATGCCGACCTGCTCACGCGCATCGAACAGGCCGGCATCGGGCTGCTGATGGTGCACGCGGTGAATCCGCACGGCTTCTCGCACCTGCACCGCACGAATGAAGACAACATCGACCTGAACCGCAACCACATTGACTTCAACGCGCCGCTTCCGGTGAATGCGGCCTATGCGGACGTCGAGCCCTTCGTGTTGCCGGCCACCTGGCCGCCTACCGCCGCCGACAACGTGGCGATGGCGGCCTACGTCGAGAAGCACGGCATGTGGGCCTTCCGCACGGCCGTCTCGGCGGGGCAGTACACCTCGCCCCATGGCGTGTTCTATGGCGGCACCGCGCCGTCGTGGAGCAACCGCACGATGCGCGGCATCCTGCGCAAGTACGGCGCGTCGGCCACGCACATCGGATGGATCGACGTCCACACAGGCCTCGGCCCCTACGGACACGGCGAGAAGATCTATGCCGGTCGCAACGCCGCCGCGGACCTCGTACAGGCCCGCGCCTGGTGGGGAGCCGATGTGTTCGCGCCTTTCGAGGGCCAGTCGGCCTCGGCGGATGTCTCGGGTCCGGTGGTGTCGACGGTGTACGACGAATGCCCGCAGGCCAGCGCCGCGCTGATGGGACTGGAGTTCGGCACCCTCCCCGACCAGGAAGTCATGACCCGTCTGCGCGCCGATACCTGGCTGCGCCGTCATCCCGAAGCCCCGGCGGAACAGCACCGCACGATCCGCCAGGAACTGCGCGACGCTTTCTACTGCGACAACGACGAGTGGAAAGGGATGATCCTCGGACAGACGCGCGTGGTGCTGCTGCAGACGGTGCAGGGCCTCAAGGCTGCCTAAGGATCGACCAAGCTGTCAGCGCCGTGCCGCCAGGTCGCGGCACTTCTTCAGGTTGGCATCGAAGCGCTGCGCCAATCCAGGCTCGCAGGCGTCGGCGGTGGTCATGATGCGGCACATGCCCACCGCCAGGAAATCCGACACGACCTCGGTACACATCGAGTAGCGCGCGAGCGCAGGGTTGTCCTGTGTCTTGAAGCCCCAGCTTTCGGAGAAATCGAGCATGCGGCCCATGGCATTCTCGAAATAGTCCCGGTCGCGCTCCGCGACGGCGGCATCCATCTTGGGGAGTTCTTCGTTCAGGAAGCCCATCGCCGCGGTCGGGAACTGGCTTGCATCCGGCTGGGAGACCGCGGCCGACGCGGCGAAGAAAAGCAACAGCGGCGCAATGACGCGCGCGGACGACAAGAGGATGCGAGGGCGAAGAAATTCCATGGTTCTCGGTCTGGCAAAAGCTGGAGGGCCCGGCCGCCGCAAATCGACAGCCGGGCCCGTATTTGAACCGAAAGCCCCGAGCGGTCCGGATGCCCTGTCCGCCCCGCGCGATGCCGGTGCGGCTTACCAGCTCAGTCGCACACCCGCCGAGCCCTGCACGGAGGACTTCACCCTGGCATCGCCGCCGGAACTGAAGAGCTGGCCGACTTCACCGTACAGCGTGGTGCTGGGCGTCAAGGCGAGCGTCGCGCCGGCTGCCACTTCGGTCGAGGTATAGCCGGTCGCGCTGGCGATCGACGTGCTCGCCGCCGGGCCGACGAAGGTCGCGACGTCGGTGCCGGAGGTTGCGTGGTACACGTTCACCCGGCCATAGGGCTGGAGACGGCCGGCACTGGTCGCGATGTCACCCTTGACGCGCACGCCGAGGCGGCCGATCCAGCCGCTGTCGGCGTCCTGGCGGACGACGGCGCCGCTGATCAGGGTGTCGTCGAATCGGCCGTGCTGATAGGCGATCTGGGCCTGCGGCTCGATGCTCCAGCCTTCGGCGAGCGGGAAGGACTTGCCGGTCTCGATCGATGCCGTGGTGCTGTCGGCCTTGCCCGACGCGCCCAGGTTCAAGTCCGGACGAACCGTGTAGCGATGGCTGCCGCCCTGGAGCACGGCGTCGGCATAAAGGCCACTGCCATCCATCCATGTCGCGTAGCCGCCGAGGTAGCGCGATTGCAGGTCGTTGCTGCCGACGCGGCCGATGGTGCCACGGGCATTGCCGCTCAGGTCGGCGCCGCCATCCAGTTGGCCCACATACAGGCCGGCGCGCCAATTGCCCCCGGCCAGCAGATCGGTGCCCGCCTGCAGGCCGCTCACATGACCTTCGCTCTGCGCGGCGGCGATGCCGTTCTGGCGAATATCGAGGTCGGTGTAGACGGCGCGGGCCCATGCCTGGCGATCGCCGGTGGCCGGCGCGTTTTCATCGCCCACACGGCGATGGAGGTTGCCAAGCATGGCCAAGTCGGACTGACGCAACTGTGCCGGCAAGGCGGCGAAAAGCGGCACCTCGGCGCGGTAGGTCGGCACGGTCACCGGGGGAACCTGCGGCACCTGCGGCGCTTGCGGCGCTGGCGGGACCTGCTGGTCTTCCGACGCCGGGGGTTTGGAGGCGTCGGGTGTCACAGTGGGCGGCGCCGGGTCCGTCGGCTTCAGCGTTGTCTCGGAACGCAGGTACCAGTTCTCGCCGGCGTGCTGCGCGTCGGCCGCATACAGGCGATATTCGAACGCGCCCGCGTCGACGTGTCCGTTGGCCAGCGTGAAGGCATCGCGCGTGGTCTGCGCCGTCGTCGTTGCGCCGTTGAGTGCGCTGACCAGTTCGATGCCGTTGCCGGTGGTCTGCGCGCCGAGGCCGCCCAGGTTCGTGACGCGGATGGTGGTGTTGCCGCTCGCGCTGGCTGTCGGGCCATTCAGCACCAGGCGATCGCTCAGGCTGCTGCTGCCACCCAGCACCGTGCCGAGGTTCAGCACGCCGTTGTTGCCCACATAGGCACCATTCACCGTCAACGTGCTTCCGGGTGCCGTGCCCAGCAGGCTCACGGTACCTGCGTTCTTCAGCGATGCAACGCTCTGGCTGAAACCAGCCGTATCCAGCGTGGCGCCTGCCGCCACCGTGTGCGCGGACGCGCCGCTGAAGGCGTTGGCCGCGCCAGCCTTCAGCGTACCGGCCGAGATGGTCGTGCCGCCCGTGTAGGTGTTGTTGCTGGTCAGGATCGTGGTGCCGGTGCCGATCTGCGTGACCGCGCCCGTGCCGGAGACCACGCCATCGAAGGTGACCGCATCGGAACGATTGAAGGCCAGCGTGCCGTTGTCGACCACGTCGCCGACGATGGAGCCCGTCATGCCGCCATTGCCCAGCTGCAGCGTACCGGCCGATATGGTCGTGCCGCCGGTATAGGTGTTGTTGCCGGTGAGCGTGAGCGTGCCTGCGCCAGTCTTGACGAGTGCGCCGCCGGTGTCCGTGACGGGGTCGTTGTAGACGAGGCCGTTCAAAGCGAGGAATCCGGGCCCGGTGTCGGAGATCACGCCGCCGATGGTGCTGCTGGTGCCGAGCGCGCCGACAGTCAGCGTCTTCTT
Source organism: Variovorax sp. 10L426 (assembly GCF_056395305.1). Lineage (NCBI taxonomy): Bacteria > Pseudomonadati > Pseudomonadota > Betaproteobacteria > Burkholderiales > Comamonadaceae > Variovorax > Variovorax sp. 10L426. Next base: position 54,194 of record NZ_JBFTJF010000017.1, read on the forward strand.
GCCGAGCACCACGCTGCCGTCGCCCGAAAGCTCACCGATCGAGATGCCGTCGTCCGCGCCGTTGATGAACACGTACCCGCCGGCGCCATTGGCGAGCCTGACCCCGCTCAGGTCCGCTTGACCCTGCAGGTAGACGCGACCGCCGGCGTTGTTGATCGTGGCGTTGCCGCCCGAACTGTCTCCTTCGAAGTAGACGCGCGCGCCGCTGCCGTTGTTGATCATCGAATTCGCCGCCGTTGTGGTTGCCTGGAACTCGATCAGGCTGCCCTCGGCCTCGTTGGTCAGCGTGGCGGATCCTGCGCTCGCATGATTCGCGAAGGTCACTCCGGAGTTCGTTCCGAGCGAGTTGGTGCTGACGTGGGTCGTGATCTTCAGGTTGCCCGCGTTGGCGTTGGCGCCGTCGAAGTCGAGTTCGCTGTTGTTGTAGATGTCGACGGCGTTGCCGCTCGTGCCCAGGGTGCCGGTGCCGGTCACCGAGACGTTGATTCGACCTGCCGTCGCATCGGCGGGGCCGGGCAAGCCGAGTTGCGTCGAGCCCGTGAATGCGCTGTTGTTGTTGCTGCTCAGCGTCAGCCGAGTGAGGCTGTAGTTGTAGTCGAACGCGGCACTGTTGATCAGCGACAAAGTCCCGCTGCCGCTCAGGCTCCCGCTCAAGGTGTTGCCGCTGGTGTCGGCCACGTCGATAGTGCCGGCACCAGCCATGGTGATGGCTCGCGAGGAGCTGATGGTGATGGTGGCAGGGGGAATGGGAGGGGGACCGAATTTCAGCGTGCCGCCGTTGAAGGTCAGCCCGCCGGTCGACGCACCGAGGTTGGCGTCGGTGCTGATCTGTAAGGTGCCGCCGGAAATGATCGTCCCGCCGGAATAGGTGTTGCTCTTGTCGAGCGTCAGTGTTCCGAGGCCAGTCTTCTCGACGGCGCCGGTGCCGCTCAGCAGCCCCGAGTAGGTCGCGTCGGTCGGCTGCGCAAAGCGCACCAGGCCGTTGTCGGCGATGGCGGGCGGCGCGAACTCGGCGGTCGTCTGCAGGGTGCCGGCTGCGTCGACCGTCGTGCTCCCTGTGTAGTTGATCTGACTCGCGCCCAGGATCAGCGTGCCGCCGGCGACGCGTGTGCTGGTGATGCCCGAGGTTTGCAGCGAGTTGCCGATCGTCCAGTTGCCGCTGTCGTTCTTCACCAGCGACTGGAAGCCGGAGATCGGTTGATTGAAGGTGCCGGCGCCCGTACCGTTCAGCGTCAACAGATTGTTGCCGCCGCCGCCATTGATCGAACCGGTGATCTTCTGGCCATCGTAGAGGTTCAGCGTGTCGTTGCCGTCGGCGAAGGTCAGCGAGCCGAGGACCTGGCCCTTGTTGGTGAAATTGATCGCCATGGTGCCGGCCACACCCATGATGTTGCCCGTCGTGGTGGTCTTGTACTGGATCACGCCGGTCGTGCCGTTCACGATGGTGTTGGAACCGGCAGACGACTGGTACCAGATCGCTGAGCCGCCGCCCTGCGATTGGATGGTGCCGTTGTTGATGATCGTGTTGTTTGACCCTTGGGGATTGATCGCTTCCGCGGTGCCCGCCGTTCCGTTCGCCAGGACCTGCGCACCCTGCTCGATCGTCAGCGTGTTGCCGTCGCGGAACTCGATGGTGTTGGCGCCGGCGCTGTACTTGCCCCCGCTGTCGCTCGTCGCACTGTTCTGGACGGTCGCGCCGCTTTGAATCCGGATGTTGGCGTTGTCGCCCGTGCTGATGGCGGTGAGTGCGCCAGTGCTGATGAGCACACCTGGCAGCACATTGACCGACGTGCCTGACGCGGTGGTGGAACCGTTTCCAATGGTCGTCTGCTGGGTGGGGGTCACCGGGTCGGTCAGCGGATTGGTGGGCGCGCAGGTGATGGTGACAGGGGCGGTACCGCTGGTCGTGCAGTCTGCCGCGGCGATCCCCGCGAAGGCGAGCAGCGTGGATGCGACGGCGGCCTTCAGGGCGGGAGCGCTCGCAGCGGAAGTCACGGAGGTCGACGACTTACCGGCGCCAGACGCCAATTCAGACGCAACGGCCCAGATCTGCCGCGAGGAGTTCCAAACAACCCTGAAAACTCGATTCATGTCGCTGACTCTTCCTCTTCCAAAAGTTTTTGAATCCGCTGATGGCGGAATTGAATACTTACGAATGTAATTCTTCGGTACTCATAACTGTTGGGAGGAAATCACAGAACTGGTGCGAGATCGCAGAAAAGCGACGGAAATGTGACAGTTTTTCATCCTTTTCTGATGACAACGGCAGCTAATCCGCGACAAAACGCACGGAAATGGGGCACCCCAGACGCCCGTAAACTCGGCCGATGGCATCCAGACCCACCCGAACGCCGCGCATGCTCGAGCGCGGCGTCATGTGCATCCTCATCGGCGCCGCCGTGTTGATTGCACCGAGCTTTCTTCAGTCGCCCGCGTGGCGCGACACCGTCGGCGGTGCCCATGTGGTCGGCTGGTTTGCGGTGGTGCTGGGGATTGCGCTGGTCGTCGTGGACCTCGTCCAGCGGGCAAAAGGCAAGAAACGCTGAAGCCGGCCGAGGCGCCGCGGGGGCGTCAAGCCGCAGGGATCAGCGCTTGCCGAGCGCCTTTTTCACGCCTTCGACCGCCGCGAGGACGATGGCGCCGGCAATGACGCCGACGCCGGCATTGGCGCCCATCGACACGACGCCGCCCGCCACGCCACCAGCACTCGCGGACCAGGCCTCCAGTGCGTGCGCCAGGGCCGGCACACCATGCACAAGGATGCCGCCACCCACGAGAAACATCGCGATCGTTCCGGCGACGGAGAGCGTCTTCATCAACCAGGGCGCGGCGGCGAGAAGACCGCGGCCCAGGGCGCGCGAGGCCGCTTCTTCGCGCTTGCTCAGGTAGAGCCCCGCGTCGTCGAGCCGCACGATGCCCGCCACGAGTCCGTAGACGCCGACGGTCATGACGATCGCGATGCCCGTCAGCACCGTCAGCTGGGTGATGAAGGGCTGGCCCTGCACGGTACCGAGCGTGATCGCGATGATTTCGGCAGAGAGGATGAAGTCGGTGCGAACAGCACCCTTGATCTTCGCCTTCTCGGCCGCGACGACGTCGACCGCCGCGTCGGCGATGAGCTTTTCATGGCGCGCGGTCTCGGCCGCGTCTTCCTTCTTGTGCAGGAACTTGTGCGCGAGCTTCTCGAAGCCTTCGAAGCACAGGAACGCGCCGCCGATCATCAGCAGCGGCGTCACCAGCCAGGGCAGCCAAGTGCCGATCAGCAACGCGGCGGGCACGAGGATCGCCTTGTTGACGAACGACCCCTTGCACACCGCCCAGACAACCGGCAACTCGCGGTTGGCCCTGACGCCGGCCACCTGCTGCGCGTTCAGCGCAAGGTCGTCGCCCAGGACGCCCGCAGTCTTCTTGGCCGCCACCTTGGTGAGCACCGAGACATCGTCGAGCACCGTCGCGATGTCGTCCAGCAGCAACAAGAGACTGGTGGCCATCCTTGCGCGGTCGCGTCAGACGGTTCGCTTCAGGCGGATTTCTTCGATCTTGACGTCGCCGATCGCGGTCGTCTTGGCGGTCTTCATCTCGCGCTTGAAGCCGGCGAGTTCATGGAAGCGCATCGCACGGTCGTTGCGCAACGGCACCCACACGGTGACCACCGTGCAGCCTTCTTCCTCGAGACCGTCGCGTGCGGCGTCCCACAGCGCCACGCCGACGCCCTTGCCCCAATGCTCGGGCTTGACGTAGATCGCCCAGATCTCGCCGGTGGTCGACGGCGTCTTGGGATCGCGCGAGCGGTCGAAGCCCACGAACCCGACGATCTCGCCGTCCAGTTCGGCCACATGCACCTGCGGCTCGCTGAATTCGATGGCTTCGCGCCATTTGGCCTCGCGCGTGCCGGGGGCCAGCGCACGCAACTGGTCTTCGGGGAGGATGCCCTCGTACGCGGCCCTGGCGGCGGCGGCGTGGATTTCGGCGACGGCCTTGGCGTCGCGCATGGTGGCGGGGCGGACTTCGTAATCTGACATGAATGCGGGGAACGGAACGGTAAAGGGTCGTATTGTCGCCGCGCCGAGAAGTGACGGCCGTGGGGGCTCTTCGCTGGGGCTATAAACTGATCGTCACATTTGCATCATCCCGGAGAGATATCCATGGCCAAGGGTCAACAGCGCAGCAACAAGGAAACCAAGAAACCCAAGAAGGACACCTCGCCGCCGAAGCCGCCAGGTTCAGGCATCGAGCCGGTGCGTACGGTCACGACCGCGGTCATCCCACGCGGCAAGCTCAAGAACAAGTGATGGACGACGCCGCGCAGCCCCCGGCGGCGCAGAAGCAGGCCCGGAATCCCCTGCACGGCCTCACGCTGGAAGCCATCGTCACGGCGCTCGAGGCGCACTACGGCTGGCAGGGGCTGGGCGAGCGCATTCCCCTGCGTTGCTTCACGAGCGACCCGAGCGTCTCGTCCAGCCTCAAGTTCCTGCGCAAGACGCCCTGGGCGCGCGAGAAGGTTGAAAGCCTCTATCTCTTCATGCTGCGCGATCAGCGGAGGCAGCAATCCTCCATCCCTCGATCCTCCGCTTCTCGCCCACGATGAAGGCCCTGGTCGAACCGGGCGGATTCATCTTCGAGACCGAATCCGAACGCACGCTGCTTCAATCCGCCGACGCCGCCGGCATCGAGCTGCCGAGTTCCTGCCGCAACGGCACCTGCCGCACTTGCATCTGCAAGCTCGTGGCCGGCGAGATCCGCTATCGCATCGAATGGCCTGGCGTGAGTTCCGACGAAAAGGCCGAGGGCTGGATCCTGCCCTGCGTGGCGGAACCGGTCGGCGACGTCACGATCGACGTGCCCTACGCGTTCTCAGCTTTCTAGCTTGACGAGACGATCCCTCCGCGCGAGCGAGGGAAACAGCCGGAACCATGCAGCGGCCACCAGCACGGTGCCGATACCGCCCACCACGACCGAGCCCACCGGCCCCAGCAGGGCCGCCGTGGCGCCGGACTCGAACTCGCCGAGCTGATTGCTCGCGCCGATGAAGATCGAATTCACCGCGCTGACGCGCCCGCGCATCGCGTCCGGCGTCTCGAGCTGCACCAGCGTCTGGCGGATCACCACGTTGACCATGTCCGCACCACCCGAGACCGCCAGCGCGATCATCGACACGACGAAGTTGCGCGAGATGCCGAACACGATCATGCACACGCCGAACATCGCCACCGCCATCAGCAGCTTGCGGCCCACACGGCGTTCGACCGGCCGGCGCGTGAGCATGATCGACATGAACAGCGCACCGATCGCCGGCGCGCCGCGCAGCAGCCCCAGGCCCCAAGGGCCGGTATGGAGGATGTCCTTGGCGTAGATGGGCAGCAGCGCGACGGCGCCGCCCAGCAGCACCGCGAACAGGTCGAGCGAGACCGCGCCCAGCACCGGCTTGCGCTTCCAGATGAAATCGACACCGGCCAGCACCGTCTTGAGCGTCACGGGCTCGCGCGGCGACAGGGTGTAGACGTACTTCAGACGCAGCACCAGCGTCGAAGCCAGCGCAAAGAACGCCACCGCGGCGCCGTACACCACGCCCATGCCCGCGACGAACAGCAGCCCTCCCAAGGCGGGCCCTCCGATGATGGCGCCCTGCATGCCGGCCGAACTGAAGGCCATCGCGCGCGGCAACATGATCGGCGACACGAGCAACGGCGTCAGCGCCTGCTGCGCGGGCATCTGGAAGGCGCGGACCGCGCCGAGCACCAGCGACAGCCCCAACAGAAGGCCGCGCGAATCGTGCGACGCATGCACGGCCAGCAACAGCACGAGCGACACCGCGCCCTGCACCGCGAAGCACGTCGCAACGATGCGCCCGCGATGATGGTTGTCGACCACGTGCCCCGCGAGCAGCGCCAGAAGCAGCGCCGGCACGAACTGGTAGAGGCCCACCAGGCCGAGATCCCAGGCGCTGTGCGTGATGTCGTACATGTGCCAGCCGATGGCGACGAGCAGCATCTGGCTTGCGGCGGTGCCGAACACCCGCGCAACCCACAACTGCATGAAGGGCCGCTCGCGCGTGAGGTCGGTAAAACTGGAAGATCGCGAGGGAGCAGCAGGAGCGGGAGCGGACATCGCAGCGAGGATAGCTGACACCTCTAGACTTGACCGACCATGACCGAGGCTGACTTGCACCTGATCCACGAAGACCCGCATCTGCTGGTGTTCGACAAGCCTGCCGGCCTGCTGTGCGTGCCCGGCCGCGGCGCGGACAAGCAGGATTGCCTGAGCGCGCGTGTCACGCGCCGCTGGCCGGATGCGCTGGTCGTGCATCGGCTCGACATGGCGACGAGCGGCCTGGTGCTGATGGCACGCAGCCTCTCCATTCAGCGCGCACTCGGCGACGCATTCGCCGCAAGGCAGGTCAGCAAGCGCTATGAAGCGATCGTCGACGGCCTGTTGCCTCTCAGCGATGAATGGTCCTTGATCGACGCCCCGCTCATGGCCGACTGGCCGCGCAGGCCCCTACAGAAGATCGATGCCGCCGGCAAGCCGAGCCAGACGCGATGGCGCGTCAAGCAGCCATTGCCCGATCGCGATGCCAGTCACTTGTGGCTGGAGCCGCTCAGCGGGCGAAGCCATCAACTGCGAGTGCATCTCCAGTCGATCGGCCACCCCATTCTCGGCGATGCGCTCTACGGCGATGAACACCTCCGGCAACGAGCGCCGAGGCTCATGCTGCATGCCACGATGCTCGAATTCATGCATCCGGCCGAAGATCGGATGTGCCGATTCGAAAGCCCGCCGCCTTTCTAGTGTTCGCCCTTGACGACGAGCACAGGCACTTTCGCATCCTGCAGCACGCGCTGCGTCACGCTGCCGAGCAGCAGTTTCTCGATGCCCGTGCGCCCGTGCGAGCCCATCACGATCAGGTCGGCGCCGATGGCGATCGCGGTGTCGACGATGCCCTCGTGCACCACGTGCCCGTCGATCACGCGCTGGTCGCTGTGCAGGCCTTCGGCTGCCAGCGCCGCCACGCCACGCGCCAACGCCGCATTGGCGCTGCTTGTCGCGGCGGCGAGGTATTCGTTCTGCCCCAAGGCGTAGTCAGCGCCCACGCCGATGAAGGGGTAGTTGTCCACCACGTGAATGAGTGTGATGCGACTGCCGAACGCAAGGGCCAGCCCGCTGGCCTTGCTGACCGCCAGCATCGACGTTTCGGAGCCGTCGATGGGCACCAGGATGTGATTGAACATGGCAGACCTCTTTCATGCACAGAACAGGATTCGCGGGCGAACCGGGCCCCGAATTTACATCCAAGACATGCACTGCGGATGTAGGACTTCTCCAGTCCGCAGCGCAGCATCAATCGCCCTGAAAACTGCCGGCCCGGCACGTCACGACCAGGGTGTCGCGCCATCCGGGCTCGCCCTCGATCAGCGGCTGGATCGGCGTCGATTCGTGGATGACGCGTGCGTCGTCCAGCAGGAGCAAGGTCCACGGTTCGGTCATCGTGAAGCGTTCGCCACGACGACCGGTCGCCTCGAAGACGCGGGTCTCGCCGCCCTTGATGTTGTGGCGGCCGACGAGCGCGACCGCGACCACGTCGACACCGTCCCGGTGCGCACCTTCGGGCGTCGGCCGGCCGATGCCGTCGGCGGTGTCGATGCGGAACTGGTGCGCCTCGATGTACCAGGGCTGGGTCCCGCGCAAGCCGCTCGCCACATCGCCGAGCGCGCGCATCAGGCGCTGCCACACGGGCTGCGCCACAGTGCCCTCTTCCATCGGCGCAAACCAGCGCTGCATGCCGCCATGCAGCGCGTTGTATTCGACCGGCTGCCAATGCGCGCGATGCGGCGCCTGCACGAGCGTCGCGCCATCGACCGTGAAACAGGCATGGCGGCGCGTGCGATAGCGCCCCCCGTCCTTCAGGTAGTCGTCAGGCGGCAGCTGCTGCCAATCGCCGTGAAGCGCTTCGAGCTCCGACAGCGATGCGCCCAGCCACTGGGCCACGCCTTGCGGGCTCAGCACGGCATAGCCGTCCTGGCGCAAGGTGGAAACGAGGCGATCGGGCGGCGTGAACGGTGGGCTGAATGCCGTGCTCACTCAGTCACCTTCACGCCTTTCCAGAAGGCGACGCGGTCCTTGACCATCTCTGCTTCGGGCTTGGGATCGGCGTAGTACCAGGCGGCATCGGTGTTGAGTTCGCCGTTGACCAGCAGCGAGTAGTAGCTCGCCGTGCCTTTCCAGGCGCAGGTGGTCTTGTGGTTGCTGAAGGTCACATGGTCGCGATTGAGCGATTCCATGGGGAAATAGTGATTGCCTTCGACGACCACCGTGTCGTCGCTCTCGGCGATGGTGACGCCGTTCCAGGTTGCTTTCATTTCGTGACTCCAAGGCGCGATGCGCCATTCACACTCACGAAAGTAGCACATCAGGCGTGTTCAATGATGGAGGTTCCCGGATGAAGCGGTTTCTCATCGTGATGGTCGCCGTCCTGGCATCGAGCGCATTCGGACTGCCAACGACTGCGATGGCGCAACATGCGACCAAGCCGTTTTCAACGCCGGCAAGGTTTCCGGAGTGAACGACTCGAACGCCAAGTCGACGCTGTCGCGCCCGGCACCTACTTGCGCGACATCAGCTTCCTGATCTCTTCCATGTGCTCGGCTGCGCGCTGCGTGATGTGGGCCATTGCATCCGTCTGCGACCGCTTCGCCATCTCGGCAATTTCCTTCATGTCGGCAATGGTCTTCTCGAAGGCATTGCGAACCACCTCGGTCTGCTTCGACGGGTCTCCGACGCCCTTCGCGGCTTCCTGCATGACTTGCATCGACTCGGTCATCATTTCGGTCTGCTTGCGCGCGATGGCCTGCATGGCCTCGTAAGCCGACTTGTTGGCCTCGACCAAGGCTTCGACGTCCTTGCGTCGCGCCTCGACGATGGCCCCCATGTCGATGCCCGGCATCTTGAGTTGCTCCAGCATATTCTTCATGTCGCCGAACGGATCTGTTGCCATGGCATGTCTCCTGGTGAATGATTGAATTCGGTACAACGCCTGCGCCGACGACGCATCATTGCACAAGCCGCCTGCGCGGTGTCGCTCAACGCCCGCGCCCTCAGCTTCCCGCTCTGTTCGGATCTCGCCAGGCGCGCTCGAAGGGCAGCCGCCAGGCATGCGGCGCGATCAGCTGGTGAATCGGCTTCGGCCCCCACGATCCCGGCTCGTAGAGCCGCACCGGCGGCGGCGACTCGAGCAGATGCGTTGAAACCTGCCACAGCCGCTCGATACCCTCTGCCGTCGTGAACAAGGTGCGGTCGCCGCGCATGGCGTCCAGGATCAGGCGCTCGTAGGCTTCCAGCACTTCGCCGACCAGCCCTGTATCGCGCATCGCGAACTGCAGGCTCAGCTTGTCCAGGCGCATGCCCGGCCCGGGTCGCTTGCCGTAGAAGGACAGCGACATCTTCGATGCATCGGCAAGGTCGAAGGTCAGGTGGTCCGGCCCCTGCGCACCGACGCCCGATCCGGACGGGAACATGCTCTTGGGTGGTTCGCGGAAGGCGATCGAGATGATGCGCTGCCCCTCGGCCAGGCGCTTGCCGGTGCGCAGGAAGAAAGGCACGCCGGCCCAGCGCCAATTGTCGATATGGCACTTGAGCCCCACGAAGGTCTCCGTATCCGAATCGGGGTCGACGCCCTCTTCCTGCCTGTAGCCGCTGTACTGCCCGCGCACCACCTCCGAGGGCACGATCGGCAGCATGCTGCGGAAGACCTTGTTCTTCTCCTCGCTGATCGGCGCCGGTTCGAGCGCCGTGGGCGGCTCCATCGCCATGAAGCCCAGGATCTGGAAGAGGTGCGTCACCACCATGTCCCGGTAGGCGCCGGTCTGCTCGTAGAAGCCCGCGCGCTTGCCGAGACCGAGGGTCTCGGGCACGTCGATCTGCACATGGTCGATGAAGTTGCGGTTCCAGATCGGCTCGAAAAGGCCGTTGGCGAAGCGGAAGGCCAGGATGTTCTGCGCCGGCTCCTTGCCGAGGAAGTGGTCGATGCGGAAGATCTGCTCCTCCTGGAACACCTCGTGCAGTTGGCTGTTCAGGAACACCGCGCTCGCGAGATCGGTGCCGAAGGGCTTCTCCATCACGATGTGCGAGCGCTCGACCAGGTCGGCCGCGCCCAGCATGCGTACCACCGACAGGGCCGCGCTCGGCGGCACGCTCAGGTAGTGAAGGCGCCGGCACTCGGGTGCGCCGAGCGACGCCTCGGCGCGTTCGACCGCTTCCTTGAGCGCCTGCGCCCCCCCCGAGAGCGGCACGTAGTCGAGGATGCCCGCGAAGGCGTCCCAGGCGGCCGGCGAGACCTTGCGACTGCCGAATTCATCCAGCGCACTGCGCGCGGCGGCGCGAAAGCCTTCGGCGTCGAGTTCGTCGAGCGAGACGCCGATGATCCGGCAGCCGGGGATGAAGCCCGAACTGCAGAGGTGAAACAGGCCCGGCAGCAGCTTGCGCCGCGCCAGGTCGCCCGTCGCGCCGACCAGCATCACGACTTGCGGATAACGAGGACCGACGCCGGGAGGGATCTTCGCCATGAATGTCATCCTTGCTTCGTTGTTCCACCGAAAGGCAAGCGATTTTGATGCCAGACGCCGCTTCGGCGCCTGGAATGTCGCCACACTTGTTACTCCCGGCGTTGGGCTTCCGGTGCCAAACTTTCTCCCAGTCCACAACGACCGATGTTCATCGAATGGAGATTCAAACCATGACCACCTCTGCCATGCATACACCGCCAGTCTTGTCGCCGCAGGAATGGGAAGCGGCCCGCCAGAAGCTGCTCGTGAAGGAAAAGGCGCACACCCACGCGCGCGACGCCCTGGCCGCCGAGCGCCGGCGAATGCCGTGGATGGAGGCGAAGACCTCGTATGTCTTCGAAGGACCTTCGGGCAAGATGAGCTTCCTCGACCTGTTCGACGGCCGGCGTCAATTGATCGTCTACCGCGCCTTCTACGAGCCCGGCGTGTTCGGCTGGCCCGACCAAGCCTGCCGGGGCTGCTCCATGGTGGCCGACCAGGTCGCCCACCTCGCCCACCTGAACGCCCGCGACACGACCCTCGCCTTCATCTCGCGCGCACCTCAGGCGGACATCGCGCGGCTGAAGGCGCGGATGGACTGGAAGATGCCGTGGTTCACCATCACCGACAGCTTCGACGCCGACTTCGGCGTGGGCGAGTGGCACGGCACGAACGTGTTCTACCGCGACGGCAATCGCGTGTTCCGCACCTACTTCATCCACAGCCGCGGCGACGAGCAGATGGGGGGCACCTGGAACTACCTCGACATCACGCCGCTGGGCCGGCAAGAGGTCTGGGAAGACTCACCCGAGGGCTATCCCCAAACGCCGCCCTACAAGTGGTGGAACTGGCACGACAGCTACGTCCCGGACGCAGCGCCCGACAAGAAGTGGGTCGAGGTGTCGGACGCCGGAGAAGCAGCGTTTCGGGACGACCAGGCGAATACGAAGGCCTGAGCAAGGCGCCAGCCGCCTCAGCGGCGCTCCTGGATCATCTTCCACCCGTTACCCGACGGGTCGCGGAAGCCTGCATCCACGGTGCCGTAGCGCTCCACGGGTTCCTGCGTGAACTCGACGCCGCGCTCGCTCATCCGGTCGTAGGCAACGCGGCAGTCGTCGACGACCAGCACCAGCGGCGGCATCGCGCCTTTGGCCACGATCGCGTTCAGCGTCTGCGCCGTCGCAGCATCGAGCATTGGCGGCCCTGGCTTGAACAGTCCGAGTTGGAACGACGGCTGGTCCGGATGCTGGATGGTGAGCCATCGATAGTCCCCGTTCTTCACGTCCGTGTGAACGCGAAAGCCCAGCTTCTCGACGTAGAACGTGAGCGCTTCGTCCTGGTCTCGCACATACAGACCAGCCACTTGTACACCTTGACTCATGAGATCTCCTTTTCTTGAGACCCGTTTATATCGACTGCGATTCGGCGCCGCTTCTCCAAAACTGCGATCGTGAGGTCGGGCCGGTGCGCGGCGCTGACGATGCAGGCGGGCACGCGACCGAGGTCGTTCGCCATCGCTCTCCCCTGCGCCCGGATCGCACTGGGACTCTCGCCGGTGATGTCGCGGAAGATGCGCCCGAAGGTGCCAAGGCTCGCCCACCCCGTGTGGAAGGCGATCTCGGTGATGGGCAGGTCGGTGTCGCGCAGCAGTGCCGTCGCGCGCTCGATGCGCCGGGTGAGCAGATACCGGTGCGGAGGCACACCGAAGGCTTGCTTGAACGATCGGGCGAAGTGGGCCGCGGAGACACCACTCACTTCCGCCAGCCGCCGGACGGGCCAGCCCTCGTGCGAGGCGGCGTCCATCCGGTCCTTCGCGCGCAACAGGCGGCGCAGCAGTTTGGGATCTTGGCTCTCTGGGTCACTACGCATGCTGATTCCGGCTAGTGCTGTGAAAACGCCGGTCCTTCGCCTATATTGACTCAAACCCGTTTCAAGCGAGGTGGCCCATGAAGCAAGACATCGAAGGGCGTCAGGTGGAGAAGCACAACCGTGTCCAGCGTCAAGCGCTGAGATCCTTTCTCATTGTCGCGACCATCGTCGGGCTTCATTGGATGTGGGGGTGTACCACAAGCAACCGTGCAGCCGAGGCAAGTATGAAGACAGTACAGCTTTCGGCGACGGGGATGAACGCGGGTCAGGTCGGCAAGGCATTCCTGCGTCCACAAGGAGATGCCACCGTGGTGACGATCGAAGTCTCGGGCCTGAGCGTCGCGACGACGCCGCCTGTGCAGTTGTACATGGCTGTGTTTGAAGGCCGATGTGGAAGCCTTGCACCCAACCCCAAGTTCGCCTTGAACAAGGTCGTTCTGGTGACCGAGATCAACAACCCCACTTCGCTGGCTCCGGCCAGCGGGCCTTTCCGTTTGACCAATACAGCACCCGCACCGCTGTCTCAGTTGACGGGTTCGCCCCATGCGCTTGTCGTCCGAACGAGCCCTGTAGACCTGAACCGAGAGGTGTTCTGCGGCAATCTGTGAGCACTGCTGGCGCGTAACGGACATACCGTAACGGTCAATCCTTCGCCTGGAGCCAGTGCACACTGAACATCCGCTCCGGATCGGTCCATACCGCCGCAGGCCGAAAGCCCGCCTTCACGGCGAGGGCGCGCAACCCATCGACAGTGAACTTGTGCGAGTTCTCGGTATGGATCGTCTCGCCTTCCTCGAAGTTGAAACGCTGGCCGTCGAGCGTCACAGTCTGCGCGCGCCGGCTCACGAGGTGCATCTCGATGCGCCGCAGCGGCGAGTTGTAGAACGCGGCGTGTGTGAAGCCGTCGACGTCGAAATCCGTTTCGAGTTCGGCGTTGGCGCGTCGCAGCAGGTTGAGGTTGAAGGCCGCCGTCACGCCTTGCGCGTCGTTGTAGGCGGCATGCAGCAGTGCGGGGTCCTTCACGAGATCGACGCCCAGAAGCAAGCCGCCACCACGGAGCAGCCGCTGCGCCAGTTGCATGAAGGCGAGCGCCTCCTCGGGGCTGAAGTTGCCCAACGTCGACCCCGGAAAAAATCCCACGCGCTGGCCGCCACCCTTCTCGCGCGACGGAAGCACCAGCGGCATCGTGTAGTCGGCCACCATCGGCTGCACGATCAGCTTCGGATAGTCCTTGCGCAGGCGCGCGGCCGCGGCTTCGAGATGTTCGCCCGAGATGTCGATGGGCACATAGCGCTTCGGCGATTCAAGCGCGTCGAGCAGCAGCCGCACCTTGGTGAGCGAACCCGCGCCGAACTCGACGATCTCGGCATGGGGTCCGATCTGCGCCGCGATCTCCGGCGCACATTCGGTGAGGATGCGAACCTCCGTGCGTGTCGGGTAGTACTCGGGCAGTTCGCAGATGCGATCGAACAGCGCCGAGCCCGCGACGTCGTAGAAGAACTTGGGCGATATGCTGCGCGCGTCGAGGCTCAACCCTGCGTTCAGTTCGCGGGCGAAGTCGGACAGGGGCGCAGCCCGCTGTGCCGCGCGGAATGCCTGGAGGTTGAATGCTGGAGTGCCCATCAGAGGTCTTTCGCGAGCCGCAGCCCCGAGAACTGCCAGCGTGCCGCCGGCGGGAAGAAGTTGCGATAGCTGGCCCGCGCATGCCCTTGCGGGGTCGCGACACTGCTGCCTCGCAGCACCAGTTGGCCCACCATGAACTTCCCGTTGTATTCCGCCGCGATGCCCGCGAGCGGCCGAAAGCCTGGATAGGGGTCGTAGGAAGAGCGCGTCCACTGCCACACATGGCCGGTCATCTGCGAAATGCCGGGTGCTTTGTACGCCGCTTCCCACTCGAACTCGGTCGGCAGCCGCGCCCCGGCCCATTCGGCGTAGGCGGCGGCTTCATAGAAGCTCAGTTGCGCGACCGGCGCCTCGGGCTCCATCGGCCTGACGCCGTGCAGACCGAAGACCTGCCAGCCCGTGGTCGCGCCTTGGTGCATCAGCCTCGGATCGCCCGATGCAAGCCAGTAGGCCGGACAGCGCCATCCCTGGGCCTGGACGGTGGCCCAACCATCGGACAGCCACAGTTCGGGCCGCTCGTAGCCGCCGTCGGCGATGAACTGCGCATAGTCGCCGCAATTCACGAGACGGTCTGCGATGGCATAGGGCTGCAACAACACCGAGTGGCGCGGCGTCTCGTTGTCGAAGGCAAAGCCATGGCTGTCATGGCCCATCTCGATCACGCCGCCGGGCCTCGACAACCATTGCATCGGCCGCGCCACCGCAGCGAGACGCAACGCAGGTCCCGGTGCCGGCCGGTACGCCGGCTGCAAGGGGTTGCATGACAACGCATGCAGGATGTCCGTGACGATCAACTCCTGATGTTGCTGCTCGTGATGCAGCCCCAGCGTGACGATGGATTCGATCGCCGACCAGTCCGCCTCACTCGCGCTGCCGAGCAGCGCCCGCACGGCTTCGTCCACGTGGTGCCGATACGCGTGCACCTCTTCGAGCGACGGCCGCGTCAGCAGGCCGCGCTGTGGCCGCGGATGACGCGGACCCAGCGCCTCGTAGTACGAATTGAAAAGGTAGTGAAAGCGCGGATCGAACACCCGGTAACCATTTGCGTGCGCCTGGAGCAACACGGTCTCGAAAAACCAGGTGGTGTGCGCAAGATGCCATTTGGTGGGACTGGCATCGGGCATCGACTGGATGCACTGGTCCTCGGCGGAGAGTGGCGCCGCCAGTGAAAGACTGTGAGCACGCACCGACTGGAAACGCTCGCGCAGTTCGTCCGCCGCGGGCGCGGCCGGCCGGATCAGGTTCATGGGGTCTCCAAGTTTCGTCTCGACGGGTTTTAGCCCACGTACACAGGAAGACGCCGTAGGACAAGGTCTCGCCCGAAGAGACGGAACCGCGACGCCGGCGCAGCGGAACGCGCCACTTTGGCACAAGTTGCGAGAGCTTGCCATCGCCCTGCCTGCGTATCATCCTGCGAATGAGCACTTCCAAGAACAACGGCCGCCCGCACATCGTGATCATCGGCTGCGGTTTCGGTGGACTGGAGGCCGCGCGCAAGCTGCAGAAAGCCGATGTTGACATCACCGTCATCGACAAGACCAACCATCATCTCTTCCAGCCCCTGCTCTACCAGGTGGCGACCGCGGGCCTTGCCGCGCCCGCCATCGCGGCGCCGGTGCGGCTGCTGTTTCGGCAACAGCCCAACGTCACGACACTGCTCGGCGAAGTCACGCACATCGATCCGGCCGCGCGCGAGATCCAGTTGGGCGACGGCACCCGGATCGGATGGGACCACCTGATCGTCGCGGCAGGCGCGACACACAGCTATTTCGGCAATGACCAGTGGGAAAAGATGGCGCCGGGCCTCAAGACGCTGGCCGATGCCTTCGAGATCCGCCGCCGCATCCTCCTGAGTTTCGAAGCGGCAGAGGTTGAATCCGATCCGGAACGTCGTCGCGCGCTGCTGACTTTTGCGGTGATCGGCGCGGGGCCTACCGGCGTCGAGATGGCGGGCACGCTCGCCGAGATCGCCCGCCACACCCTCTCGGGCGAATTCCGGCGCTTCGATCCGGGTAGCGCGGAGATCCTGCTGATCGAGGGCGGACCGCGCGTGCTGCAGGCCATGCCCGAGTCGCTCAGCCAGCGCGCGCTGGAGCAGTTGCAGAAGCTCGGCGTGCAGGTGCGCCTCAATGCGAAGGTCACGTCGGTCGACGAGGGCGGCCTGCAGGTCGAATCGCCGTTCAGCGATGGCGGCGCCGGCGTCGGCAGCCACCGCATCGCGTGCAATTGCGTGGTCTGGGCCGCGGGCGTGGCGGCCTCGCCGCTTGGCCGCTTGCTGGCGAGCGCCACCGGTGCCGAAACGGACCGCGCGGGCCGGGTCAAGGTGCTGCCCGACCTGAGCTTGCCGGGGCACCCGGACATCAGCGTGGTGGGCGATCTCGCCGCCGCGATGAGCTATCGGCCGGGCAAGGAGCCGACGCCCGTGCCCGGTGTCTCGCCCGGCGCGAAGCAGATGGGGCGCGCCGCCGCCACGAACATTCTTCGCCGCATCGCCGGCCAGCCGACCGAGCCCTTCCGCTACAGCGACTACGGCAATCTCGCCACGATCGGCCGCAACTCCGCCGTGGTGGACCTCGGGACGCCCTTCGGCCCGTTGCGTTTCTCGGGTCGCATGGCGTGGCTGTTCTGGCTGTTCGCGCACGTGTATTTCCTGATCGGCTTCCGCAACCGCCTCGTCGTGCTGATGGACTGGGCGAGCGCCTACTGGAGCTTCCAGCGCTACGCGCGCGTGGTGGCGGACGTCAGGGCGAGAGGCGAATCATGAAGATCCGCTCGTTCCACCCTTCCGACGAAAACAGTGTGATCGCGCTCTGGCGCGAGTGCGGGCTCACGCGGCCCTGGAACGATCCGCATCGCGACATCCAGCGCAAGCTGAGCGAGCAGCCGGAGCTCTTCCTGGTCGCGACGATCGGCGATGCGCTCGTCGGCTCCGCGATGGTGGGCTTCGATGGACATCGCGGGTGGGTCTACTACCTCGCGGTGTCACTGCAGCATCGCAAGCAATCCATCGGCCGCGCGCTCATGCACGAAGCCGAGCGGCTGCTCATGGAGCGAGGTTGCCCGAAGATCAATCTGCTGGTGCGTTCGTCCAACGCGGAGGTGATCGCGTTCTACCGCAAGCTCGGCTATGCGCAGGACGATGCCATCAGCCTCGGCCGGCGGCTGATCCACGATACGGACACCTGAAATCCGAAGCGCCTAAGGTTTCGCCGGATGGCCGGCGGCTCTCAGTTGATCGGCATCCGTCAGCGTCCTCAGGAACGCAACCACGTCGCGAATCTCCGGCTCCGTCAAGGTGGGCTTGTCTCCGCGCTTCTGGCCGAAGGGCGGGTCGGTGTTGATGTTGCCGTGGTACTCCGCCGGCAGGTCGTCGAAGGGCTGCGCCCTGCCCTTGGCATCGCGCCCGTACCAGCGCTGCGGCGCGGTGTCGCGCTGGGCATAGAAGCGCACCGCCTCTTCCAGCGAATGGAACACACCGTTGTGGAAGAACGCCTGACGCACCGCCACATTGCGCAGGGTCGGCGTACGGAACAGGCCGCAGTATTCGGGATGGTCCTTGAGGTCGGTGCGGATCGGCCCGCAGAGTCCGAGGTCGTGATAGGCCGGGTCGGCATTGGCTGCCAGGCCACGGTGGCGCGGCACGCCGATCGCGATCATGCCGAAGTCGCTGAAGAGCGGAAACGCACCGTCCGGCGTGCGATCGCTGAGATGGCATGACGCGCAGTTGCCCTTGTCCTCGGCCTTGAAGAGACGCAGGCCGCGCATTTCGGCGGGGCTCAGCTTCTGCTCGCCGCGCAGCACGGCGTCGTACTTGCTCGTGAAAGGATAGAACTCAGCGGGCGACTGCTGGAAGACCTCGAGCGCGATGCCTGCAGCGCGGAACGCCCCCGGTGCGTCGCCGAACACGTCGGCGCCGAAAACGGCACGCATCTCGTCCGCGTAGGCCGCGCGCTGCAGCTTATGGGCCACGTCTTCGATCGAGGCGTTGGCCATCTCGGCTGCCGACAGCAGCGGCAGCCCGGCCTGTTCGTGCGCCGAACCGGCCCGGCCGTCCCACATGTGTCCGCCGGTGGGGCCGGCGTCGATGCTGTCGTCGCCATCGTTGTCGTGGTGATGCTCCGAGAAGGCCGTGAGCGTTTCGAGATAGCGCAACGACGGAGTGGCTCGAGGGCCTTGTGTGCGACCGTCGACGCCGCCCAACTGAACCGACAGCGCGTTGGGCGGGCCAAAGGCATGGTGAGGGTCGTGGCAACTGGCGCACGACTGCGCGCCCGATGCGGACAGCGACGGATCAAAGAAGATCCTGCGCCCCAGTGCCGTCAGCTGCGCGGCGGTGGGCTGCGGTTTCCCGGGCACGGGCGCGTAGGTCGCGCCGACATACGCGGGCACCGGCGCGGGCGTTGTCGCCAACGGAGCCGCCGGTGGGTTCGCAGAGACGGAAGGCGTCGGCCGCTCGCAAGCGGCAAGCGCGAAGGACGCCAACGCAAGAAGGCCCAGCCGGAATCGGATCGACCGGAACAGATTTGAAATGCGCATCGCAGGCATGGCCCCAGGAAACCGGGGCAGATCGCGCAGCGTAGGCATCGAACATGACATCCGAATGACGCTTGAGCCCCCGAAACGGCGATGAAACCATTTTTCTGAAATGTGCCTGTCATCGAGCAGGACGAACATCGCGGGCGCCGGGCGTTCGACCGGACTCATCAACAACCGCATAACTCCACACATGATGAAACCCTCTGCAACATCCCGCGCCGCATTCGCGCGGCTCCTGCGCAACCCGATGGTCCGCCTCTCGCCCTGGCCCATCTCGATCGTGGCGGCTGCCGTCGTCGCGGCATGCGGTGGCAGCAGCGGATCGGGCTTTGCATTGCCCGTTGGCACGGCCAGCACGGCCACCACCTCGGGCGTCGTCACCGGCAGCTACTACCGCAACGCCAAGGTCTGCATCGACGCCAACAACAACGGCCGCTGCGACAGCAACGAAGCCAGCGCGACGACCGACAACAACGGCGCCTTCAAGGTGAATGGACAAGGCGCCGTCGTGGCCGAAATCGGCACGTCGAGCAAGCGCTACGACCCGGCCACCGACACCGAAAGCGCCGTGACGCAGCCGCTCGTGTTCCGCGCACCCGCCGGAGCGAATGCTGTGGTCAGTGCCATCAGCACCGAACTCACCGCGATGATGGACGACAACGGCGGCGACCTTGCCGCCGCGCGCGCCGCCCTGGCCAAGCGCCTGGGCGTGACCGAAACACAATTGATGGTCGACCACAACAAGATGGACGACAAGGGCATCAAGGCATTGCTGCAGGCCGAGATCGACGAGGCCATCGAGCGCATCGCCGAAGCCGTGGCCGAGGCAAGCTCGGGCGGCGACGTGATCCAGGCACTGCGCAACCGCCTCGCGCTCGAGAAGATCCAGAACGTCGTCGTCATCTATGCCGAGAACCGTGGCTTCGACAACCTCTACGGGCTCTTCCCCGGCGCCGACGGCATTCCGGGCGTGAACCCGACGTCGACGTCGAGCAATCCGGAACCGCAGAAGGACTTCGACGGCGCCACCCTGCCCGCGCTGCCGCCGGTATGGGGCGGCGTGACCATCGCTGGCCAGTCCGCCACGATCACGCAAGCGCAGACCGTTGGCATGCCCAACAAGATGTTCCAGATCGACGACCCGGCCGGCTTTTTCAACACGGGCACCAAGATTGATCAAACGACCATCACGCGCGACCTCGTCCATCGCTTCTACAACAACCAGATGCAGATCAACGGCGGCAAGAACGACAAGTTCACTGCCTATTCCGACGCAGGCGGCCTGAGCATGGGCTACTTCGACGGCAGCAAGATGAAGATGTGGGAGATCGCCAAGCAGTACACGCTGGCGGACCACTTCTTCATGGGCGCCTTCGGCGGGTCGTTCCTGAACCACCAGTACCTGGTGTGCGCCTGTGCGCCGACCTACCCGAACGCCGATGCCGACACCTCTCCGGCCAAGGCAACCATCTCGGCGATCGACGTGGACGCCAACGGCAACTTCGTCCGGCTGACGCCTGCGGCCAACTCGCCCGCCTCGGTGCTCAACGGTGCGGCGACCTACAAGAACGACAACACGCTGACGCCGAAGGATGCGAGCGGCAAGTTCTACGCGGTCAACACCATGCAGCCGCCCTACCAGCCGAGCGGCAACGCGCCGGCGGCCGGCGACTCGACCAAGTTCTTCGCTGACCCGACCAAGGCGAACACGCTGCCGCCGCAGACGCAGACCACCATCGGAGACCTGCTCGACAAGAAGGGCCTGAGCTGGGCCTGGTACGGCGGTGCATGGAACAGCACCACGGCCATCGCCGAGGGCGACCGGAAGTTCCCTGGCCCGGATGCGGCAGCGCCCGCCGCCGCGGTGACGCCGAACTTCCAGTTCCACCACCAGCCGTTCAACTACTACGCCGAGTTCGATCCGGTCGCGCATCCCGATGCACGCGCCACGCACTTGAAGGACTTCGACGCCGACTTCCTGAAGGACGCGGCCGCCGGCAAGCTGCCTGCGGTGGCCTTCTACAAGCCGCAGGGCAACCTCAACCAGCACAACGGCTACGCCAACATCACCGATGGCGACGCGCACATCGCCGACGTGATCGCCAAGCTGCAGGCCAGCCCGCAGTGGAAGCACATGCTGGTCGTCGTCACGTACGACGAAAACGGCGGCTTCTACGACCACGCCACCGTGCCGAAGGGCGACCGCTGGGGTCCCGGCACGCGCATTCCGGCGCTGATCATCTCGCCGTACGCCAAGAAGGGCTTCGTCGACAAGACGCCGTACGACACGGCTTCCACGCTGCGCTTCATCACGCACCGCTGGTCGCTGCCGCCGCTGCCGGGCCTGGTCGAACGCGACGTGGCGCTGCTGAAGAACGGCGGCAAGCCGATGGGCGACCTGACGGCCGCGCTGGACTTCAACAGCAAGTGATCGATCCCGAAGGCTTCAAGGCCTGAAGACACGCCGAGGGGCTCCGCGCTCCTCGGCGTTTTTCTTTGCGGGATCGGCGAGACGGTCGTAGCATCTGCGGCCATGTCGCGCATCGAAAACAAGCTTCGGTCCCTGGACCTCTCGCTCCCTCCGCTGCTGTCGCTTCCGCCGGGCGTGGCCCTTCCTTTCCCGTGGGTCCGAGTCATCGGCCGTCGCGTGCTGATCTCCGGGCACGGGCCGCAATCCAACGACGGGAGCGTCGCCGAGCCGCGAGGCAAGGTCGGGCGCGAACTCACTGTCGAGCAGGGCTACCAGGCCGCACAACTCACCGCGCTGGCCATTCTTGGCAGCTTGCAGCGAGCCATCGGCGATCTCGATCGCATCTCGGCCTGGGTGCGGGTGTTCGGTATGGTCAATGTGGCGCCGGGCTTCAACCGGACACCCGCGGTGATCAACGGGTTTTCGGATCTGATCATCCAGCTCTACGGGCCGGAAGCCGGCGCGCATGCGCGCAGCGCGATCGGGGTGGCGGAGTTGCCGTTCGATATTCCGGTCGAAGTCGAGGGCGAGGTTGAACTCGGCGACTGATCCTTGACCCTGATGCGCTGCGCACGGAGATTCCACCCATTGCATATGAAGGTCGCATCGGTGCGCCGTTGACTTGGCTCTTGGCCAACCCGAGCTACGACGCGACATACCTCTCGAGGCGCAATCTGGGGGAGCACTGGAACTCTGTGCACGAAGCGGTCGCTCACAACGAGGCCCTGTAGCGGGCGACTCGTCGAATCTTGACTCCCGGCCCGGTAGAGCTGCTATGCAAGCCCTGGACGACCTCGCTGCGGGGCAAGGTCGCGACGCTCAAGGCGGGCAACAAACTGAAGCTGAAGCCGACGTACCAGAGCGACCGCTGTGGTACTTCAGCGGGCAACGTGAGTTTGATGCGGATAGCGCGTTTGGGGCCCGTTGCTGCCGCACGGGCCTTTCAAGACCGGTCGTTCGCGAATTTCACTGACGGCCGACATTCGCCATTTCGCCACAGAGCGGTCTTTTCACGCATGGAATCCTTGGCAGCCCCTAGAGGGGGCTGAGCCTTGCCGTAGTGTTGATTCGAGCGGAATTGAACGTTTGCGCGGCACCCGCCCAACTTGCGCCGACAGCATGGCCGCATACAGGGCCGCGCTCGGGCAGCATGCCGGCGATGGCCGCAAGAGCAACACCCTGCGGCACGAGCACGAGGCCGCCGCTCTGGCATGCGTCGCATCGGCACGCATAGTGCGCCGTTGGACGCGCGCACACCACGCGAGAATCGCAAGCAGTCGCGCCGCGTCGACGCGCGCGAGGCTTGCCCCGGTCGATGCGATTTAGCAGTGTCCCGGTAACGCGCTGCACCTCGTCGAGGCCGACGCCGACGCCGGGGCGCGCGGTGTCGTTGACGATCAGCGTCAGGTCCTTCTTTTCGTGGCGCACCAGTCCTTCGATCAGGCGGTGCGGCGAGCCGACCGCCATCAAGCCACCGACCATCGGCGTCGCACCGTCAGAAATTCCGTGACCACCTGTGCAAGCCGGGTGCTCCTTGCCACGGAGCCTCCTCGGTACGCTTTCAGGCCTGCCGCGACGGCATTACGGTGCCGCGGCACTCTCCGAAGCCGATGCGCTGGAAGCCTTCGCGCGCGCAGTAGCCTCGCAGGATGACGGTGTCCCCGTCTTCGAGGAAGGTCCGTGTTTCACCGCTGGACAGCTCGATCGGCTGCTGGCCTCCGCGGGAAAGCTCGAGCAGTGAACCACCCTGATCCTCGCCCGGCCCGGACAGCGTTCCCGATCCAAGCAGGTCGCCCGGCCGCAGGCCGCAGCCGTTCACCGTGTGGTGCGCGACCAGTTGCGCCAGCGTCCAGTAGGCATCGCCGAAGTTCGATCGCATTAGCCGGTCGCCGTCATGGCCCGCCTTGCGCATCGTCGGGGTCTGCAACCAGACCTCCAGTTCGATGTCGATGGCGCCCTGTTCGCGGTTGGCGGCATCGTCCAGGTAGGGCAGCGGGGCCGGATCACCGTCGGGCCGGACGTAGGGCTTGCGGAACGGAGCGAGCGCCTCCATCGTCACGATCCACGGCGACAGCGTGCTCGCGAAATTCTTCGACAGGAACGGCCCCAGCGGCTGGTACTCCCAGGACTGGATGTCGCGCGCACTCCAGTCGTTGAACAGCGCGAGTCCGAACAGGTGTTCGTCGGCCTCGCTGATCGCGATCGGTTCGCCAGCGCCATTGGGCCGCGAGACGAAGGCTGCGATTTCGAGCTCGTAATCCAGGCGACGGCACGGACCGAAGCCGGGCGCTCCGCGGTCGGGCGCCTTGGTCTGGCCGAGAGGACGTGGGAAGGTCTGGCCGAGTCCAGGGGTGCTCACGCCGATCGTCGACGCGCGGCCGTGGTAGCCGATCGGCACCCACTTGTAGTTCGGCAGCAGCGGTTCGGCCGGCCGAAACAGCTTGCCCACCGCCGTCGCATGATGGATGCCGGCGTAGAAGTCGGTGTAGTCACCGATCTCGCAGGGCG
This sequence comes from Variovorax sp. 10L426, assembly GCF_056395305.1. Taxonomy (NCBI): domain Bacteria; kingdom Pseudomonadati; phylum Pseudomonadota; class Betaproteobacteria; order Burkholderiales; family Comamonadaceae; genus Variovorax; species Variovorax sp. 10L426. The sequence goes on from NZ_JBFTJF010000017.1 coordinate 77,738, forward strand.
TGCCCATCTCGACGGCGGCCTGCGGCAGCAGACAGGCCTGCCACAGCAACTGCTTCGCGCTGCCGCGCCGCAGTCCGGCGCTGGCCTGTTCCCGCAGCGCCAGTCGGGCGGCCGTGCCTTGTGCCATCAGCCGGTTCATGTCGGCATGCGCCAGCAGGCCGGCCGCACGCAAATCGAGCACCTGGTCGCCGATGGCCATGCCCAGGCGCCACTCGTCGCCGGCGCTGCGCCGGAAACGACCGACGGGCAGGTTCTGGATCGGGAAGTCGCAATCGGCCTCGTTGGCCGACTCGACCCAGCTATCGAGGGCTGGGTCGTGCGTCGCATCGGTGCGGGCGTTCATTGCTTGAACTCGCGCTGGTGCAAGAATGCCGCGTGGCGCGGTGCGCGCTTGGTCTTGTTCCAGTCCTCTAGCATCTGCCACTTCACCTGGTTCATCCGTTCGAGCATGGCTTGCTCGTCCGGGTCCGGGCAGGCCAGTTCTACTCGGTGGCCGTTGGGGTCGAAGAAGTAGATCGAGTGGAAAGCGCCGTGGTCGGTCACGCCGAGCACCTGCACGCCGTTCTTCTCCAGTCGCTCGCGAAAGGCAAGCAGCGTGGCGCGGTCCTTGACCTTGAACGCGATGTGCTGCACCCACTCGGGCGTGTTCGGGTCGCGACCCATCGGCGGCTGAGTCGGCAACTCGAAGAATGCGAGCACGTTGCCGCCACCGGCATCGAGGAAGACGTGCATGTACGGATCGGGCTGGCGAGTCGACGGCACCTCGTCTTCGGCAATCGCGAGCACGAAGTCCATGTTCAGCATCTTGCCGTACCACTCGACGGTTTCCTTGGCGTCCTTGCAGCGGTAGGCGACGTGGTGGATGTGTTCGATCTTCATGGTGCCTATTTCTTTCATTGGTCGGGCTGAATGCCGCGTTCCTTGATCAACTTGGTCCAGCGCTCGCGGCCGGCCTTCAGGTCGGTCGCAGCCTGTTGCGTGGTGCCGGCGATGGGTTCGATGTCCATCGCCTGCAACCTGCTGCTCACCCCCGGGTCGGCGAGCGCCTTGCGAAACTCGGCATTGAGAAGTTGAACGATGGGCTCGGGCGTTGCCGACGGCACCATCAGCACATAGCCGAATTCGGCAGTCGCGGCGGGGTACCCCAGTTCAGTAACGGTGGGCACCGACGGCGCGAGTTTCGATCGCTTGGCGCCCGACACGGCCAGCGGGATTAGTTTGCCCGCGGCCACGTGCTGCGCAACCGAGGGCGTCGCAACGAAACCGGCCTGCACCTGCCCGCCGAGGAGATCGGTCACCGCCGGCGCGTTGCCGCGGTACGGGATGTGGTTCAGCCGGCCGCCGATTAGCGTCTGCAGCGACTCCATCGTCAGGTGGCCGGGGCTGGCATTGCCAGCCGACGCATAGTTGAGATCCTTGCGTGCGGCCTCGACGAACTGCTTGAAGTCGGCAATCTTGCTGGACGGGCTGACTACCAGCATCTGGCTGAAACGGCCCAGAGATGCAACGGGCTTCAGGTCCTTCTCCGGGTCGTAGCCCATGCGCTTACCGTACAGCGCGGGATTGGCGGTGATCGACGTGTCCAGCGTCAGCAAGAGGGTGTGGCCGTCCGCCGGAGCACGGGCCACGGCTTGTGCGCCGATGTTGCCGGTCGCCCCTGAACGGTTGTCGACCATGATGGGCTGCTTGAGGACCGGGCCGACACGTTCGGCAATCGCCCGCGCGAGGATGTCGTTGGGGCCTCCGGCCGGGAACGGCACGACCAGGGTGATCGGCTTGGACGGATAGGCCGGCGCTTGCGCCAGCGATAGCAGCGGTGTGAGGGCAGCCGCTGCCAGCAGCAGGGTCGTTCGACGGGGTAGAAGGGGCATCGCGTGTCTCCGGTGTATGGATTGAATGGAGCTCATTCTTGGCGGGCACGAGAGGAAGGACAAGCGGTGCGACGATCAATTGATAAGCGAATTTGAAGTGTCAAGAAGATCGGGCTGACATAAGCGACACTTATGTTTAGGAGCGCGTCGCTCTTGTCCAGTCCTTCGCCGCACCGAACAATGGACGTCATACCCACTTTTGACGAGGACCGCACCATGCGTCCGAACTTCCTGATCTTCATCACCGACCAGCATCGCGCCGATCACCTCGGCTGCTACGGCAATCCGGTCGTGAAAACACCGAATATCGATGCCTTGGCGAGCGCCGGGCAGCGCTTTGAGCGTGCGTACGTGGCGACGCCGGTGTGCATGCCCAATCGGGGGTCGATCATGACGGGGCGCATGCCCTCGGCCCATGGCGCGCGCAGCAACGGCATTCCCTTGCCGCTCGAATCGGTCACCTTCGCCGACCTGTTGGCCGAGGCCGGCTACCGGACGGCGCTGATCGGCAAGAGCCACCTGCAGAACATGGAGGATTTGCCTCCGGTATTGCCGCCGGCGCAGCGGCTGCCGGGGACGCAGCCGTCGCAGCGCTATCTCGAGGCCCGCCGAGAGACGGCGCCGGCTGCAGCCTATGAGCAGGAACTGCGCTCGAGCTGGTTGAACCCCGACCATCGGCTCACCCTGCCGTTCTATGGTTTCCAGGACGTGACCCTCTGCAACCATCACGCCGACGAGTGCTTCGGCGACTGGTTGCGCTGGCTGGAGGCCGAGCATCCCGAACTGGCGAATCGTCTGGGGCGCGAACACGGCCAGCGCGACCCCCGCTACGTCGCGCCCCAGGCCTGGCGCACGAACCTCGACGAGTTCAGCTATCCGACGCACTACATCGCCGATCAGACGGCGCAGTGGATCCGCCGCCACGTCGAGCGCAACGCCGAGCAGCCGTTCGCAGTGATGTGCTCGTTCCCCGATCCGCACCATCCGTGGACGCCGCCCGGGCGCTACTGGGACATGTACGACCCGGCTTCGATCGAGGTACCGGCGAGCATGTCGCGCGACGGCGAGCCCGCGCCGCATGTCCGCTGGCTGCTCGACGAGCGGCGGCAAGGCAAAGCGAAGGTCGACGGGCCGCGCCTCTTCGCGGCCTCGGAGAGCGAGGTGCAGGAGATGATCGCGCTGACTTACGGGATGATCACCAACATCGACGACCGCATCGGCCTGGTGATGGACGCCTTGCGCGCCAGTGGCGCCGACGAAAACACCGTGGTCGTCTTCACCTCGGACCACGGCGACCTGATGGGCGACCATGGCATCGTGCTTAAAGGGCCTTTGCATTACCAAAGCCTGATCCGCGTTCCGCTGATCTGGCGCGAGCCGGGCGGTGCGCCGGCCGCGGTGCGCCGAGATCTGGTCTCGTCGATGGACCTGCCGACCACGCTGCTCAGCCGCGCCGGCATTGCGCCGCCCAACGGAAGCCAGGGTCGGGCGCTGGTCACGCCGACCGGTGATGCGCTGCCAACGGCACGCGCCGCCGTACTGGTGGAAGAGAACCAGCAACGCGCGTATCTCGGCTTCGAGAAGCCCGTGCGGGTGCGCACGCTGGTCAGCGACACGCACCGCCTGAGCGTGTTCGGCGAAGGCGACTGGGGCGAGCTATACGATCTGGGCGCCGACCCGCACGAGTTGCGAAACCTCTGGCATGCGCCCGAAGCGCAGGGGTTGAAGCTCGAACTTCTGCAGCGTCTGGCGCAGATGATGATTGAGCACGCGGACACGAGCCCGAATCCGAAACGCATCGCGTAGCGGTTGCGGTGGATGGCGCTAACCTTGCGCCATGCACCTTCAGCACCTGCGATACCTCCAGCTCGTCGTCGAAAAGGGATCGTTCGCATCGGCGGCCGAGGCGGCCGGTGTGAGCCAGCCCGCGATCACCATGGCCATGCGCAGCCTCGAGCAGGAATGGGGCGCCGTCCTGTTCGAGAAAGCAGGGCGTCAGAAGTTACCGACGAGCGCCGCTGTCCAGGCGGCGCAGCATGCCGGCGACCTCTTCGGCCGGCTGGAGCGGTTGCCAAGGTTTGCCGCGGACCCGCGGCCGTGGAGTCTGGGCCGTGAGGCGGCTGTGTTGAAGGTCGGCATGGCGCCTGCCGCGGCCCTGCTCTATGCCCCGGCGATCGAATCCGTCTGGCGGCTGCGCGAGCCGGATGGCCTGCTTCAGATCCTTGGTGGCAATGCGTCGGAGATGCTCGCTGCGCTCCACAGCAAGGAGCTCGATCTGGTCATCGCGCCGCTGCCCCGGCGCTTTCCGTCGGCGGGCACCAAGCGCGTGCCGCTGCACACCAGCACGCCGAGGATCTACGCCCGCCAGGGGCATCCGCTCGCCGAAGCGCAGTCGCTGCGCGACATTGCCGGAGCCGGCTGGGGCGTTGCCGGTCGCACCGGCACCGCAGGCAACGTGATAGAGGAGGCGCACCGAGTGCACAGGCTGCCGCCGCCACGCATCTTGGTCCAGTGCGGGGACTACCCGACCTTGCTCAATCTAGTAGCCCAGTCCGAGCTGCTGTGCGTGGTCCCGCACCCGGCCCTTCAACCGCAGGAGGCGGCACGGGACGGTTTCGAAATCGTTCGGATTCGCGAGGGCCTTCCGCTGTACGAGGTCTGCCTGTTCTGGTCTAAGGGCAAGCAGCTTCGAAACGCCGACTTGCTCGACTCGATCGTGGATCGGCTGAAGAGCCTGCCCCGGTAGTTCCGATCCGTGGCGCCGTCCTGACCCACGACCGCCGCTCAGGGCGCAGCGGCTGAAATGCCGCGTTGTCGCAGGGTGCCCTTGTGTTCGACCCGTCGGCGGCGCAGAGGAACCGTATCAATCGACACTTCAATTTCGCTTATGTGTCAGCGTGGCGGCACCTTGTTTGTGGGTCCTCGACCAACAACAATGACTCTAGTCGCGAGCACCATCTCGCGCTCAAGCCAAGCCCATGCGGCGCCTCTCGATTACGAGCGACTGCGAGAAGGCGGCCCATCACCAGGAGACGCACCCATGACCTACGCCGCCACGGCGAACAGCGAAGCGCTCGCGCACGCCGAATCCGAAACCGCCTTTCGCAAGGTAACGCTACGGCTGATTCCGTTTCTGTTCCTCTGCTACGTGCTCAACTACGTAGATCGTCTGAACGTGGGCTTCGCGCAGTTGCAGATGCGCAGCGACCTGGGCTTCAGCGACACGGTCTATGGGATTGGTGTCGGACTTTTCTTTATCGGCTACCTCGTGCTCGAGGTACCGAGCAATCTGCTGCTTGAAAGGATAGGCGCACGCAAGACGCTGCTTCGCATCATGGTGTTGTGGGGCTTGGCGTCGACAGCGACGATGTTCGTATCGACACCGCTGCAGTTCTATGTCGTTAGATTTCTGGTGGGTGCGGCCGAAGCCGGCTTCCTTCCCGGCATTCTCTTGTACCTGACCTATTGGTACCCTGCCGCACACCGCGGCCGCATCACGGCGATGTTCATTGCTGCGTTGCCGGTCGCCGGCATCATCGGCAGCCCCGTCTCCGGTTGGATCATGAACAACATGTCCGGCCAGCACGGGCTGCATGCCTGGCAGTGGTTGTTCCTGCTCGAAGGCATCCCGTCGGTGATCGTGGGCGTGATGGCCTATTTCTATCTGCAGGACGGCCCGGACAAGGCGCACTGGCTCAACGACCGGGACAGAGCGCTCATCAAACGCGACGTCGACGCTGACCGCCGCCTTCGCGAAAACAAGAAGCAGGCGAACTTCCTGAGCGCGCTCAGGGACCCGAAGCTCTATGTGATGGCTTTGCTGGGCTTCGCCACCTACTGGTCTGCCAACGCCATCGCGTTTTGGGCGCCGACGATCATCCGGGCTACTGGCGTGTCCAGCATCACCCAGGTCGGTCTCCTGACCGCACTGCCGTCGCTGGCCGGATTGATCAGCATGATCCTGGTCGGACGGCATTCGGACCGGACCCTGGAGCGCCGCTGGCATGCCGCCGGCGCGGCCCTGGTCTCGGCGACGGCGCTGGCGCTGCTTCCGCTGTTCTTCGGCACCACCGCCGGTGCCGTGGCCCTGCTGACCCTGTGCGGCGTCGGACATTTCGCGTTCGTCGCCGTGTTCTGGACCATCCCGCCGAGCTACCTCGCGGGATCGGCCGCAGCCGGAGGGATCGCCGCGATCGGTGCCATGTCCGCGCTTGGGGGGGCGATCGTCCCGGCACTGTTGGGCTGGATCAAGACGACCACGGGAAGCCTGGGGCTGGGCATGTACACAATCTCCGCCGTACTCGTCATCTCGGTGACTGTGATGCTTCTGGCGATACCGGCATCGGCGCTCAAGGGCCAGCGCACGTCCTGAGATGACCCGAAAGCCATCGAACTTCTAGCCGCTGCCGAGAGAACTCTCATGTGGACTCCCAGGTGGATGCGCGAAGGTCAGGAGCCGGACTACCGCTTCTCGTTGGCTAACGAGCGGACCTTTCTGGCGTGGATACGAACGGCACTGTCCCTGCTGGCCGGGGGTCTCGTTTTGGACCAATTCGCGACCCGGCTTGGCCCGCACGCGGTCGTCGTCGCCATTGCGGTCGGGCTGACCGTACAGTCGATGCTTCTTTGCGGGATGGCATACCTGCGCTGGCGTGACAACGAAATCGCCATGCGTCACGCCAGGACGTTGCGGGGCAACTTGTCCCTGCCGCTTGCGGCAGCTGCGACCTTGGTTCTCTCGGCCGCGATTGCCGCATCGCTGCTGATGCAATGAAGGGAACTGGATCGCTGGATCGTGCAGGCGGACGCCAACCGTTGCGCGACCCCGGGTTGCAGCCCGAACGCACCGCCCTGGCCTGGAATCGCACGGCATTGGCGGGTCTCACCAATGCCGGGCTCGCGCTGCGCGCTGGCATCGTCAGCGACCAGTGGCTCGTCATGATGCTCGGCGGCATCTTGCTGGTGGCGGCAGTGGCCATGATGACGTTCGGCGCGCTGCGTAGGAAGCGGCTGGCGATCGGTGAACCCGCGATGGCCCCGCACCCGATGACAATGGCCGCGACTACTGCGTTCGCACTGTTCGCTTGCGCAACAGCGTTCACGGTGCTGGCTGTGAAAGGATAGCCAGCCACTCACGAGACCGATGGCAACAGCAAAATGGTTGTCACTGCACGACGCATGGCGTGCCGCCAGGGGCACGGTCCGTGGGGGAAACCCGCCCGATCTTTCGCACGCAGCCGTCCGCTTCGTGTAGGTGGGGCTTCCGCTTTCGGTCGCTCGCGTTTTCGAAGGGCAGCTTATCGGCGCAAGATCAAGCGACTCCTCATGGCCGCGAGTACCAGTTCGCGGACGTACCTGCCAGGTGCCCTTCGGCGTGATCGTCCGCAAGACCAAGGGCTGCTATCGGCAAGATTGGTGAACAGGCAGTCCCGGCCACTACCGGTCCTTGAAGGCCCAGCCACCGAATGTCACCTGACCGCGCCTAAGCGGCCATCAGCAGCGACAAAGCATTCGGCGGTTGCGTGCCCTATGCGGCCCTTCCTCGGTTCGAAGGAAATAGGGTCGGGCGTCAAGGGAGCGATCAGTTCGCGTTGCGGAGTCGTCTGCGATGGCTGTGAAGCTCGACACCCAGGTCCGCGCTCAGATGAACCGATGGGGTTCAGACATGGGGTTCGATGACAGATGACCGCGGCATGGTGCAGCTTGACTTGGTACGTTGCGCCCTACTCGGACGTGAGGGCGCGCGGCACCGGGTAAGTGAACGCTTCCAAGGCAAGGCTCCACAGAATTCCGCTTGCGGCGAGGAACCCGCTACTTCTTCACACTGATGACCTTCGGGCGCGTGACCGCCTTCAATCCGTCGTGACCAAACTCCACGCCGTACCCGGAGCCCTTCACGCCACCGAAAGGCACCATCGGGTGAACCATCCCGTGTTGATTGATCCACACCGTTCCCGCGTGAATGCGCGATGCCACCTCCTTGGCCTTTTCGACATCCGGTGACCAGACAGAGGCACCTAGCCCCACGTCGAGCCGGTTGGCGCTGGCGATTGCTTCTTCGATCTCGCGGTACTTGATGATGGGCAAAACCGGGCCGAATTGCTCTTCATCGACTAGGCGGTCGCCGTCCTTGAGGCCCGTGACCAGGGTGAGCGGATAGAAATAGCCCGGGCCGGCCATCGGCTCGCCTCCGCATTCGATCGTGCCGCCTTGCTCGCGCGCGCTCTGGACCAGGTTGACCACCTTGTCGTACTGCATCTTGTTCTGGATGGGCCCCATGACGATGCCATCGCTCATGCCGTTGCCCATGGGCATTGCCATGGCGAGTTCCTTCAATGCCTGCACGGTGTCTTCGTACAGGTTCTCCGGAACGTAAAGCCGCTTGGCCGCCGCGCAGGTTTGCCCCATGTTGATGAACGCACCCCAGAAGAGCCCCATCGCCATCGCTTTAGGATCAGCGTCGGGCAGCATGATGGCCGCGTCGTTTCCTCCCAACTCGAGCGTCACCGGAGTCACGTTCTTGGCCGCCGCCGCCGCAATCTTTGAACCCGTGCGTGAGGAGCCGGTAAACATCACCTTGTCGATGCCCGGGTCGGACACCAGCCAGGAGCCGACCTCTCCTGAGCCGCTGATCGTGTTGATGACCCCGGGCGGGAGCGCCTCTGCGATCAGGCGCACCAACTCGAGCGTCCCGATGGAGGTGTATTCCGAGGGCTTGATGACGACCGTATTGCCCGCACGGATCGAAGGAATGATCTGCCAGATGGCGATGAGCAAAGGCCAATTCCAGGGGGCGATGGCGCCAATCACGCCATAGGGCTTGCGGTGCACTTCATCGCGGCGGGTGTCGTCCTCGAAGGCGACTTCCACGGGCAGGTCAAGACTCGCAGGCACCTGGGTCCAGGCTTCGCAGCCCCACACTTCGAAACGTGCGCCAGGGATTTCGCTGGGACCGACGCCACCGAGCGGCTTGCCTTGCTCGCGGGTAACCCATTCGGCCAGATAGTCGGCGTTCTTGTTGATGACATCCGCTACTTTCATCACGAGCGCCTTGCGATCGGCGTCGGGCCTGGCTGCCCAGGCGGGTTGCGCGGCTCGCGCGGCGGCAATCGCCTCTACCACCTGCTGCTGGGTCGACTCGGGCACGCGACCCAGTACTTCGCCGGTGGCAGGGTTGTACGAGTTGAAAGTCACGTCGGATCCCACGGGCGCTCCGTTGATCGTGTTGTGGTAGGTTTGCATGTGCTTTTCCTGGGTTTTGTGACGCTGGAAGGTGCCGGGTTCCGAAATCAACTTTCGATCTTGAAGCCGGTTGTCTTGATGAGTTCAGTCCACTTCTTTTGACTGTTGGCGATGTCGGCGGTTAGCTCGTCTGCTGCGATCACATACGGGTAGTGGCCGGAATCAAGCAGCGTTTTCTGAACCGCTGGAATTTCCAGGACTTCTCGTACCGCGGCAGAAAATGCGGCGCTTTCTGCCTTCGGCGTTCCGACCTTGGCCATGAAGCCATACCAGTCGTCGACTTGAGCCTGCGGGTATCCGGCTTCCGCAAGCGTCGGGACTTCGGGCAGGAGTGGGCTTCGGTTGCTGCCGCTCACGGCGAGTACCCGAATGCGGCCGCCGCGGTGATGGTCGACGAAATTCGACAGCACATTGATCGCATACGGGATCTGTCCGCCCAACAGATCGGAGAGCATCGGGGGGCCGCCGCGGTAGAGCACGGCCTGGGCATCCACTCCTGCCGCCCGGGCGAGCAGCATGCCGATATAGTGCGGCGACGTGCCCGGCCCTGGAATTCCATAGGACGCCTGCGACGGCGCAGCTTTGATGGCGGCAAGCAGTTCGGCAATGCTTTTGGCGGGCATTGCCGCGCCGGCGACTACGCCATACTCGTAGCGACAGGCGGTCATGACCGGCTCGAGCTTCTTCGGGTCAAACGGCAACTTGCTGTAGAGCAAGGGCACCGAAGTCACCATGGCGGATGGCGTCAAGACATAGGTCGAGCCATCTGCGTTCCCGTTTGTCAACGCTGCCAATGCCAGCTGCCCGGCCGCACCTGATTTGTTTTCGACGACAACCGGTCGCTCGAGCTTGATCGCCAATTTGTCCGCCAAGGTGCGGGCCACCAGATCGGGAGATCCTCCAGCCGCAAATCCCACAATAATTGTGATTGGCTTGGTGCTCTTGGCCTGAGCCCCGAAGACGCTAAGTGATGCGGCTGCAGCAATACCGCTGCACAGAAAATCGCGACGCAAGAGCATGATATATCTCCTTCTGTTTTGAGACGATGCCGGGTAAAAAAAGAAAAAGCAGACCCACGATTCGATAATTCGAATCGATTTTTCTGGTGATTGAGTTTTAAATCTGGCGGGGTGTTTATTGTTATTTGGCAGACTTCATTGGACTGTCTCCAATGACGGTTGCCCGCCACATGACCCGTTGCGCCGGGGCATAATCCTGCACGGCGTAATGCTGCGTGGCCCTGTTATCCCAAAAAGCAATTGTATTTTTGCGCCAGCGCAGGCGCATTTGATACTCGGGATATTTGGCCTGCGAGAGAAGGTAGTCAAGCAGTGCCCGCTCGCCGGTGCGAAATTCCGTCATGGTGCGGAATGCAGGGCTTTCGACAAAATTCTCGAAATGGGTAACAAAGCCTTCGTTCACGAACAGGATTTTTTCACCGGTTTCCGGGTGGCAGCGGACGACGGGATGGATCTGCGCGGGAAACCGCGCGCGCAATTCATCTTTCTTGGACGCTTCCGTTCGATCGGCAAAGCTGGGGGCGATGTCATGAACCCCGTTCAGGTCTTGAATCGCCTTCTTGGTAGAGGCAGCGAGCCCTTCGTATGCGGCAGCCATGTTGGTCCATATCGTGTCGCCTCCGACCTCCGGGCAAACAACGGAGCGCAGGATCGATCCCATCGAGGGGAGCGCTCGCCAGGTGACGTCCGCGTGAAAGCAATTTTCACGGCCGTTCTTGGCGCCGGCGCCTCCCTCGAGCACTACCAGTTCCGGATGTTCTTCATGGTGCTTGAACACGGGATGAACCTCGAGGTCGCCAAACATGCGCGCCAGCGCGACGTGCTGCGCTGCGGTGATGTCCTGGTCCCTGAACACCAGAACCTTGTGGCGCAGGAGCAGCGCCCGCAGCGCGGCCGCCTCGTCCTTGTCCGGCGTGATCGAGAGATCCATTCCACTGATCTCTGCGCCAATGCAGGTAGTGATCCGATCGGCTTTGATCTTGCGCCGCAGCGCGGCAGCCCTTACCGATGGAGCAGCCGAGCGCGTTGGGGTGTTTTTTAACGTTCGGGCGCCCTTGGCGGATTGGGTCTTGGCAGGCTCGAGCGTGGCGACTTGGTTCACGAGATTTCCTTGAGGTTAGGTAGTGACAGGGCGGCAGGGCTGCCTGCTAGATCAGGCCCGTTTATTCCGGGCTATCGCTGTCGTTTGACAATTCCTCGCTGCCCATAGCGCGGATTCGGGAGTCAAGCTTCGCCAGAATGCGATCGAAGCTTTCTTTTTCTTCCGGATCGAGCACCGAGAGCAATTCGTGCTCCAGCGAGAGGGCGATGGGAAGAATTTCGTCGTGCAATTGCTGGCCGCTTTCGGTGAGGGCCAGCGTGCAGCGCCGCGCGTCATTGGGATCTGGCGTTCGGGAAATGAAGCCGGCAGCAACGAGTCGGATGGTGGCCCGATTGACCTTGGTCTTGTCCATCGTCGAAAACCGGCATACGTCCGCCGGGTAACTGGGACCCAGGTGACGCAGGGTCATGATCGTTCGCCATTCCGGAATGGACACGCCGTAGCGAGCGGCATGCTGGCGCGCAAACGTCTTCGCAACACGCATGGACAGCACGGCGAGTCGGTAGGGAATGTAGCCCTCCAGCTTCAACGTGAGATCGAAGTCGCTCTGTGGAATCATGATGCAGCTATCGTTTCGTTCGGAACGAAATGATATGTGGCCTAGGCAAGCTGCGAACTGGGGAAAACCCACGCCCTCAGCGGCAGCAGGCCAGAGGGAGGCCAGCGAACATGAGTCCGCCGCACGAGTCGTCGGTACCTTGTCAATGGCCCCCTTGGGCCGGTCGTCCGTGCGGCCAAGGCGAGACGCCGTCACGCCTACACAGGCCGACTTGCGCGTCGTCGGGGTTGCCGATCTGTCGGAACTGCCACCCCGACGGGGAAGGTGCGCCGCTTGCCCAAAGGCGCGCACGACAGCGGCGCTGGGGTGCGTGGCGTACCCGTCTTGAAGCCACTCCAGCCCTGTCAGCTCATTGCGGGGGATGGTCCCGTAGCTGATGGGCATGCGCCCAAATCTATCAAGCCTCTGCGCGCTCGTCACGCCTCTGCCGCGCAGGCTCCTAGGACTGCAGCGGGCCGAGGCCGTGTGCAAACCGTTGGATTGCAGTGTGCAGGACATGACCGCGAACGCGGCGGGGTGGCCAAGAGCGACTTATCCAGTACGCGGTGCACAGCAAGTGCGCCCGGGGTCATTCGAATTGATCGCTGGGGGGCCTTGAGAGGCTCACGCCTCCATCAATCTCATCGCCTTCATCGTTCTGGCTATACCCAAGATCGCGATGACCCTCTTCAGGTTGTATGACCTTGCCCCTGGAATCCGTAACCCATAGCCGAGTTCATGAGTTGGCTTGCCTTGGTTGATTGGCAAGCCAGTCCTGCTCGAACTGCATCGGGCTGACGTAGGCCAGCGTTGAGTGGAGTCGAGTGCGGTTGTACCAGAGCAGCCACGCAACGGTTTCGTCCTTGGCCTCGCGTCTGGTCTTGAAGCGGCGCCCATGCAGCCGCTCGACCTTCAATGACCCGAACAGGGTCTCGCTGCAGGCGTTGTCCCAGCAGTTTCCTTTGCGACTCATCGAACTGGTGATGCCGTACTCCTTGAGCACGTCCCTGAAGTCGTGGCTGGCGTACTGGCTGCCCCGGTCACTGTGGAAGATCAGGCCCGCCTGTTTGCCCGGGTGCCGCTTGAACCATGCCATGCGCAGCGCATCGATCACGATGTCGCGTGTCATGTCCTCGCGCAGCGACCAGCCCACCACCTGGCGGCTGAACAGGTCGAGCACCACCGCCAGAAACAGCCAGCCCTCATCGGTTGCGATGTATGTGATGTCGCCTACCCAGACCTTGTCGGGCTCGCTCACGGTGAATTCGCGGTTCAGCACATTGGGCGAGATCGGAAGATCGTGGCGACTGTCGGTGGTGACCTGGAAACGACGCTTGCTTCGAGCGCGAATGCCGTGGCGTTGCATCAGCTTTTGCACACGGTCCTTGCCCACGCGGATGCCGCGGGCCAGCAGTTCCTTCCAGATACGCGGCCAGCCGTAGCCGCCACGGGTCTCGGCATGGATGGCCTTGATGTGAACCAGCAAGGCATCGTCGCTCAGGTGGCGGCGCTGCGCGGCGCTGGCTTTGCGCACGAAGTGCTCGTGGTATCCCGTCATACTGATTTGCAGCACCCGGCATTGCACAGAGATCGGCCACACACGTCGGTGGCGTTGGACAAAAGGCGTACTTCACCGCTGCGATCTCGCGAAGTACGCCGTGGCTTTTTCCAATATGTCGCGCTCCATCTTCACGCGCGCCAGCTCGGCACGCAGCCGGCTGATCTCCATCTGCTCGGCACTCACCGCCTTGCCGTCAGCACCGGTGAGCTTGCCTTGGCGCTGTGCCTTGACCCAGTTGAACAGGGTCTGCTCGACCACGCCCAACGTGCGCGCCGCCGCCGCGATGCTCTGGCCACCTTCGACCAGCCGCACGGCCTCCTGAACTCCAGCGTGTAGCGCGCTCTCGTCGTCTTCGTCATGTCCGTTCTCCTTGCTTGCATTGAAACACTCAGCAAGGGATACGTTTTTTGGGGGCAAGGTCAAATTCCAAAGAAGCAGAGGTAGAACAGGCCTTCGAAGCAATTTGCAGCGAAGCGAGGCATTCGACTGGCGACCTTCCCCTAGACAAGCGCCAGGTCCTTCGGCGCCACACCATCGAAGACCTGCCCGAGCTGTGCCGGCGAGAGCCCATACATCCGGCGAAACAACCCGCCGAACACCGCCCTGTATTCGTTGAGCACCGGGTAGTCGCGATTCTGGAAAAGCCGATCCTGCGCGACCGCCACCTGCTCGCCGACGACACGCCCGCCGGCTTGCGCCGAAAGACCGCCGCCCATCACCCAATACACCGTACCGTGCCCGTGATCGGTGCCACGATTGCCGTTCTCGCGGAAGGTACGACCGAATTCGCTGATGACCACCACGACCGTGTCGCGCCATGCGTCGTCGCCCATCTCCGCCGCGAAGCCGGCCAGCCCGCGTCCAAGTTCGTCAAGGCGGTTCGCGAGGTAGCCCGTGGCACCACCCTGCCCCACATGCGTGTCCCAGCCGCCCACGTCGACGAAGCCGAGGTCGAAGCGCTCGCGCATCAGCCGCGCCATGCGCCGCGCGACGAGTTCGAAGCCCCTCGCGGTCATCGCGTCCCGGCTCGCCGCTTCCATCTCCGCCTGGACGGCACGCATCACTTCGTCGCGCACCTGGAATCCCTCGGCGACAGGCTGCGCCAGCGCCGTGTTGCGGTACATCGACTGGATCACCTTGCTCTGGCGCTCGTCGATGCCCTGCCGCCCCACCCCGGCCAGCGCCATGTTGGCTGCCTTGGCCTCGCCGCGCAGGGCGATCGGCAGCTGGTTGGTGAAGGCGATGGGCGCCACGTCGGTGACCGGACCCGCCCCCAGCACACCCGCAAGGCGATTCAGGAAGCCTGAGCGATAGTCCCGGCGCCGGTCCAGCGCCTGGCCGAGTTCGATCGAATCCTGCGTTTCGAAGTGGCTGCGCGTGAGGTCGTCGGTGCCCGCGAAAGCAACGAACGCGGCCTGCTTCTTCTGGAACAGCGGCATCACGCTCGCCGAGAGCGCGGGATGCAGGCCCCAGTCGGCATCGACCGTCACCGCGCCGTTAGGCTGGCCCGGCCGCGCGATGGCGATGTTGGGGCGCGAGGCATAGTAGAAATCGCTCGACACCGGCACCAGCACATTGGCGCAGTCGTAAGCGCCGCGCAGGAACACGACCAGCAGCTTCGTGCCGCCGGCCGCGGGTGCCGCCATCAGCCGTCCCACCGGGCCGGAGGCCGATGCCGCGGCGAGCAGTTTCAGGAGATCACGTCGCTGCATATCGGCCCCCTTCAGCGGTGCATGAGTTCGGGTGACGCAAGCAGGAAGGTGTTCCAGTCCTGCGGCGACTTCGCTTGTGCCAGGGCTTCGCGCGTGTCGGCGCTCATCGACGGCAAGGCTGCCTGTACCGTGGGCGAATCGGCCAGGCGTGCCAGCGTCGGTTTGTCGCCCGGTGCGCCCTCTTCGCCACGGAACAGCACCGCACCGTTCGCGCCGATGGCACGGGCGATCTCGAAGCGTGTGGACATCTGCCCGGCGCTGGCCCAGGCTTCCTGCGTGAGTGGATAGCCGTCCGGCGTCTCGTGGCCGTAGAGCGGCTCGCCCATGCGGTTGAGCCAAAACAGGATGGGGTTCACGTTGGTCACGATTCGGCCGTCGTCGGCCAGACGCACGCTTGCAATGACGTAGTGCACCGGGTCGCGAAACTTCTGGCCAAGCGACGCAGTGAACTCGGGCGACTCGAACATCGTCTGGAGCGTGGCGGCAATATCGCCGTCGGTGCGGCGGAAGGTGTCGGCCATGCGGTCGACCAGCGCCAGCGATGGGTCATCGGAGACGAAGTAGATCGCCAGCTTCCGGGAGATGAATCGTGCAGTGGCCGGCGCCCGCGCCAGCCGGTCGAGTGCTTCGTCGACTTCCGCCAGGCCATGCTGCGTCATGGGCTGGCCCAGCAGCACTTTCGGGCCGTAGTCATGGCGGTTCGGGTTGAACTCGAACAGCCCCTGCTGCACGTAGTCGGCGCGCAATGCGGGCCTGATGTTGGGCGGCGGCGCGTCCGGTGCGCGGCGGCGGATGCCGACGCCGGTCAGCACGCGCGCCAGTTCCTGCACGTCGGCCTGCGAGTAGCCGCCGCCGACGCCCAGCGTGTGCAACTCCATCAGCTCTCGCGCGTAGTTTTCGTTGATCCGGTCGGCGGCGTTCTGGGCGTTGTCCAGGTAGCCCAGCATCGCCGGGTGATGAACCGTCGCGCCCAGCAGGTCGCGGAACTTGCCGAGCGCATGGGGGCGGATGGCGGTTTCCTCATAATCGCCGACCAGCGCGCGGAGGTTGTTCTTGCGGGCGTTCACGTTGAAGTGATTCATCCAGAACCACGTCATCTGCTCTTCGAGCTGATTGGGCGAATAGAGCGCGCGCAACAGGAAGCGCTCCTGCGCCTCGCGCGTGAGGCGCGTGAGATCCTGCTGGTAGGTCCTCCGGGCCTCCTTCTTCTGGTCGTCGTCGGACAGTGCATTCGCGGCCTGTCGCTGCGCGACGAGCGCGACGGCGATGGATTCGACAGGCGTGCGGGAGATCGTCATCGCATCGATCCGGGCCTGCGCCTCGGGCGGCAGCGTGGCCGGCGCAGGGTGCAGTTGATCGCGCAGCCATGCGGGCAGGCCTTCGTGCGCGAGTTGCTTCGCGCTGGCGGCATCGGCCCCCCAGCTCACGCGGTCGAGCCAGCGCAGTTGCGTGGCTTCGTCTGGGGCGGCGACCTTGGGCAAGGGCCCCCGGCCGCTCGGCATGGCGCAGGAACCCAGCGCCAGGGCGGATGCAAGCACGAGCGCGGAAACGGCGGATCGAGGGATCATCGAGGCTCCATGCCCCTTTCGGCGCGGGGTTGCCTCACTCAACCGGCGGGCGCCGTTGCCGGTTGACGGTCTTTACACGGCGTTCAGGCCGCAGTCAGCGTTCAGGCCACGGCGACGCTGGGCGGCGCCGCACCGGCGATCTGCCGAAGGGCGCGCTCGAAGACTTCCACCGGTTGGCCGCCGGAGATCAGGTGCTTGTTGTCGATGATGATGGCGGGCACGGAATGGATGCCGGCGTCGGTATAGAGGCGCTCGCGTTCGCGGGTTTCGGCGGCGAACTCATCGCCCTGCAGGATCGAGCGCGCACGCTGCGGATCGAGGCCGGCCTCACCCGCGAGGCGCACCAGCACCTCCGGATCCGACGGATTCTCGCCATCGGTATGGCAGGCCTTGAGCAGCGCCTTCTTCAGCGCCACCTGCTTCGCCAGATCCTCGCGCTCGGCCCAGTGGAGCAGTCGATGCGCATCGAAGGTGTTGTAGACGCGGGCGCGCCCCTCGGGGCGGAACTCGAAGCCGACCGCCGCGCCGCGCGCCCGGATCGCTTCGCGCGCCTGCGCCTGCTGCTCGCGCGTGGAGCCGTACTTCTCGTGGAGGTGCTCGAAGGCATCCTGGCCTTCGGGCGGCATCTGCGGGTTCAGTTCGAAGGGCTGGAAGCGCAGTTCGGCGGTCACGTCCGGGGCAACCTTCTTGAGAGCGGCTTCGAGCGCGCCAAGTCCGACGGCGCACCACGGGCACGAGACGTCGGACACGAAATCGATATGGAGTCGGGTAGGCATGCCTCCGATGATGGGGCCGCCCGCGCGTCTTTCAACCGCTGGCCGGCGGATCACCCTGCTGACATTGCGGCATCGCCGGCGCAGCCAGTTCCCGCCCGAATTGCGCCACCAGGCCGCGCAGCCAGCGGTGAGCCGCCGAATGGTGAACGCGGTCGTGCCAGAGCTGATAGAAGCGCATGCGCGGAAATCCCTCGGGCGCCTTCAGCAGCGCCAGCGGCAGCAGCCGCGCGTGGTATTCGGCGAAGTGGCGCGCGGTCGTGAAGATCAACTGCGTGCTGGCCGCGATCGACGGCGCCAACCCGAAGTACGGCACCTGCACGCGCGCATCGCGCCCGAGGCGGCGCTCGCCCAGGTAAGTCTCGACCACGCCGCGCTGCGCCAAGGCATAGGGCACGGGCACGACGTGGCCGGCGGCCAGGTAGTCGTCCTCGCTGACCTGCGTGGCGCCTTGCGCCAGCGGATGGTCGCGTGCCATGAGGCAGACCAGTTCGTCCTCCAGCAGCAGCGAAATGTGCAGATGCTCGGGCGGTGAAGGCCAGTTGCCGATGACCAGGTCAAGTTCGTCGTCGCCGAGCGCGCGCTCGAAATCGAAGGTCGGTCCGAGCGCACGCAGCTCGATGCGGCAGCGCGGCGCCTCGACGCTCAGGTGCTGCGCGAGCCGGGAGATCCATGAGGGCGCGATGTAGTCGGGCGAAGCGATCCGGAAGCGCTGCTCGGCGTGCGCGGGCACGAACACCTCGGGCTCGACCAGCAGCGCTTCGAGTTCGCCGAGTGCGCGCCGCGCCTGGACGGCGAGGCCCACGGCGCGTGCTGTCGGCACCATCGTCGTGCCGTCGCGCACCAGGAGGGCGTCTCCGAAGATCTCGCGCAGCCGCTTGAGCGAACCGCTGACCGCCGGTTGCGTCTGGCGCAGGCGGGCGGCGGCACGTGACACGCTGCGCTCTTCCACCACCGTGGCGAGCACGCGCAGCAGATGACCGTCGAGCAGATCGACGCCGCGTTGCATGGTGTTTTCCCGTAGCCCCCGTCTATCGATATGTCCGATGCAGTCTATAGCGATTCGCATGCCGCGCCGGTATCGACAGGCGGGGGTGCCGGCTGGCCCAATCCACACACCCCTTCGATGTCCCTCATTGATCCGCCAAGGAGTTCGTTCATGGCCACCCTGGAAGTCCCGCAACACGCCGCGCCGAGTGCGCCGGCCAGCGCGCTGGATGCGGCATACAGCCGCATCACCTGGCGCATCATTCCCTTCATCTTCGCGCTCTGGGTGCTGGCCTGGGTCGATCGCGTCAATGTCGGCTTCGTCAAGCTGACCATGCTCGACGAACTCGGCTGGAGCGAGGCCATCTACGGGCTCGGCGCCGGCATCTTCTTCCTCGGCTACTTCTTCTTCGAGGTGCCGTCGAACCTGCTGCTGCAGAAGATCGGCGCCAAGAAGACGATCATGCGCATCACTATCGGCTGGGGCATCGTCTGCGTAGCCACCATGTTCGTGAAGACGCCGGCGATGTTCTATTTCCTGCGCTTCCTGATGGGCGTTTTCGAGGCCGGCTTCTATCCCGGGATCATTCTCTACCTGACCTACTGGTATCCGAGCGAGCGACGCGCCAAGGCCTTCGGCATCTTCATGTCGGCCTCTGCCATTGCGGGCGTGATCGGCGGTCCGATGGCCGGCAGCATCATGAACAACCTGCATGGCCTCAACGGCTGGTCGGGTTGGCAATGGGTGTTCCTGATCGAAGGCATTCCTTCGGTGATCGCAGGCTTCGTGACCTGGTTCTACCTGACCGACCGTCCCGAGCAGGCCAAGTGGCTCACGGCCGAACAGCGCCGCCTCGTGCATGAAGACATGGCGCGCGACAGCAAGGCGCTCGGTCATCGTGAGGAAAGCCTGATCGCTTCGCTGAAGGATCGCCGCATGTGGCTGCTGATCCTGATCTTCTTCTGCATCATCGCGGCCAATTCGTCGCTGACCTTCTTCGGCCCGTCGGTGGTAAAGGAAGTGGGCTTCACCAACCCCGCGACTGTCGGCTGGATCATGGCCTTTTCGTACCTCTGCGGCGCGGTCGGCATGGTCTACAACGGCTTGCACTCCGACCGTCATCAGGAAAGCCGATTGCATTGCGCATTCGCGGCCGCGCTCGGCGCCGTGGGACTCGCGCTCACCGCGCTCTTCATGAAGCAGAGCCCGATGCTCGCGCTGGCCGCCCAGACGCTCGCCATCGTCGGAACGATGAGCGCGATCCCCGTCTTCTGGCAACTTCCTGGCCGCTTCCTGGCCGGCGCTGCAGCGGCGGGCGGCGTGGCGCTGATCAACTCGATCGCAAACCTCGCTGGCTTCGGCGCGCCGTCCATGCTGGGCGCCATCAAGACGTCGACCGGGCTGCTCTCGCCGGGCCTCTTCATCGTCGCGGCCGTCGAGATCTGCGCCGCGATCCTGATCATCGCGTTCGTCCCGCGCTTCGTGAAAAAGGCGGTGGCCCGATGAGCGCCGCCCGGCCGCCCGAAGGCGCTCGCACCGAAGTGCGCAGCACGGAGGTTAGCTTATGAGTGCCGTGCTGCGTACCGCCGAAGCGCCGGATTTGACGCTGGCCGACATCAACAGGCTCGATCGCGTGCGCTTCGTCGCCGCTCTGGGCGGTGTGTTCGAACACTCGCCATGGGTGGCAACCGAAGCCTGGGCCGAGCGTCCGTTCATGAGTATCGACCATCTGCACCGCGCGATGATCGGCGTGGTGCGGGCGACGTCCCGCGAGGTGCGCATCGACTTCCTGCGCATGCATCCCGAGCTGGCGGGCAAGGAAGCGCAAGCAGGCACCATGACGGGTCACTCGACGACCGAGCAGGCCGGCCTGAATGCACTCAGCCGCGAGCAGTTGCAGACGCTGCGTGCGCTGAACGCCGGGTATGCAGCGAAGCATGGCTTTCCTTTCATCATCGCCGTGCTCGCCAACACGCGAACGCAGATCTTCGAGGCGCTGCGCACGCGCACCGAGTGCGACACCGACACCGAAATCGAAGCCGCGCTGGACCAGATCGCGATCATCACGCGCCTGCGGCTCGGCAGGCTGCTGGCGACGGCGGTCGCCTAGCCACAGAGCACGAAACAAAGGAGACAAGACACCATGACTTCGCCCACCCTCACCCGCCGCGCCTTCCTGCCCGCCGGCCTCGCGCTAGGCAGCCTGGCCACGAGTGCCGTCGCGCAGAACGCGCCGGCCGGTCTCACGACCGCGCCCGTCTCGCAGAGCAACCTGAGCCCGCGGCTCACGATGCATGCGATCGACACCCACAACGGCTCGCCCGGCGCCGGCATGAAGGTGCAGTTGTCGATGTACGACGGCAGCGACTACCGCTTGCTGCGCCGATTCGAAACCAACCGTGGCGGGCGCACCGACGATCCGCTGCTGGTGGACCAGAGCTACAAGCCCGGCCGCTACGAACTGCTGCTGCAGCTGGACGACTACTTCGCGGCGCGCGGCACATCGTTGCCGAAGCCGAACTTTCTGTCGCAGGTGCCGGTGCGCTTTCAGATCGCCAATCCGACGGAGCGCATCCACCTCGCGATCCTGTTCACGCCCTGGGGCTACTCGTACTACCGCGGCAGTTGAGCAGCACCGCACATCACGCACGAATTCAAGGAGACGATCATGGCCGGCATATCCACCCACGTACTCAACAGCGGCACCGGGCGCCCGGGCGCCGGCATGCGCATCGATTTCTCGGTGCGCGAAGGCGACGGCTGGAAGCTCGTGAAGAGCATCACCACCAACAGCGACGGCCGCACCGACCAGCCGGTGCTGGCACCCGATGCGGCCCGCGTCGGGCAATACGAACTGGTCTTCCACGTCGGCGACTATTTCCGGCGCCAACCGGGGGCCGAGAGCGATCCGCCTTTTCTCGACACGGTGCCGGTGCGCTTCGCGATCTTTGATGCGCAGCAGCACTACCACGTGCCGATGCTGTGCACGCCCTGGAGTTGCTCGACCTACCGCGGGAGCTGATCCCGCGGCAGCGCCTCACAGACTCCGCCAGAAATCCACCAGCAGCTGGGTGAACTCGACGGGCCGCTCGACGGCGCTCAGGTGGGCGGCATCGATGGTGGTGAGACGCGAACCCGGAATGGCCGCAGCCATCGCTTCGGACATCGCTGGCGGCGTGGCTTCGTCACGCGTGCCGGCGATCACCATCGTGGGCACGGCGATGCGGCGGTTGCTGTCGCGGAAGTCGATCGCGGCCACGGCGTTGCAACTGGCGATGTAGCCGGCGGCATCGGTTCCGACCAGCGTCTCGGTCAAGGCGCGCGCGGCGTCTGCGCCTTCCGGCGTCGAAACGAATGCGGGCGTGAGCCAGCGTGCCACCGCGCCCGGCGCAATCGCCTCTACGCCCTGCGCCTGCACGGTCTCGACACGCGCACGCCACGGCGCGGAATCGGGATAGTGCGATGACGAATTCGCGATCACCACGCTCTTGAGCAGCTTCGGATACTTCGGCGCGAAGGCCTGCGCCGTCATGCCGCCCATCGACAAGCCGACGAAGTGCACCGGCTCGCCTGCCGCTTCTCGCGCGATCAGTTCGGCTGCGTCGTCGGCCAGGTCATCGACCGTGTGCGGCCCGGCGACCACTTCGGAGGCGCCGTGATTGCGATGGTCGTAACGCAGCACCGTGTGAGAGCGCGCGAGTTGCGCGGCGACACCGTCCCACATGTGCAGGTCGCAGCCCAGCGCATGGCTCAGCACGACGATCGGGCCACTGCCCTCGCGGACGACATTCAAACGGGTCATGGTGTTTCCTTTCGATGTGAGTGGGTGGGCAAGCGTGGCAGCCACACGTGGGCGATCAGCACCAGCACGACGCCTGCCAGCGCCATGGGCACCACCATGGGCCACGCGCCGTTGCTGAATTGCGGGTTGACGAAGCTTGCGGCGATCTGGCCGACGATGAACGCGACCGCCATCATCGCAAAACCCGACCACGAGACGGCGCGGCCGGCCAGGTGCGGCAAGTCGCCGACGGCGCCGGCCTGTCCGCAGGGTTGATGAATGCCGTGGCCGATGCAATAGATCGCATGGCCCAGCAGCAGCGGCCATGCCGACAACGGCAACAGCCAGCAGCCCAGCGCCTGCACCAGCGGCCCGGCGAGGCTGAGACGCGATCCCAGTTGCACCGTGCGGACGGCGCCCCTGCGCGTGAGCAGGCGGCGGCACAGCGTGGTGCTGAAGATGTAGACGAGCGAACCGCCCGCCGGAATCCAGCCATACATGCCGGGCGAGAGCCCGAGGTAGCTGATGTAGACCATCGGCGATAGCAGCAGAAAGCAGAACAACCCGCCGTAGGTCGCCGCGGCGAGCGAGGCCCAAGCGCGAAAACTCTGGCTCGCGAAGACTTCGCGCACACTGCCCTTCGCCGCGGTCGGGTCAACGGCCTTCACCCGCGTTTCGCCGAAAGCGTGAAAGCACATCGCGAACAGGATCAGCGCGTAGACCGCCATGCCGCCGAGCACCCAGCGCCAGCCAAGGCCCTGCACGGCATACGCGCCCAGGATCGGCGCCAGGAGCCCGACGACGCCGAGGCCGGTCAGGCCCCGCGCCATCACGTGCGGACCTTCGTGTGCCGGATAGAGATCGCGCACCGCCGCGCGCGCGCAGACGAGGATGGCCGCCATCGAGAAGCCCTGCACCGCACGGCAAGTCACCAGCATCGGGATGCCCGGCGACAGCGCGCATCCCAGCGCCGCGATGGTGTAAAGCGCGAGGCCGGTCAGCAAAACGGGACGGCGCCCGAAGCGGTCGGACAGCAGCCCGCAAGGCAATTGGCCGAGGCCGAAGCCGAGCACGAAGACCGTCAGGCTCGAACTTGCAGAGCCAAGATCCTGTGCGATGGCCGGCAACGCCGGCAGGTAGCTGTCGGTCGCGACCGGCTGGGCCGCCAGCAGCAGTGGCAACAGGAGGGCGAACGAGATGCCGCTGCGCGCGGCATGCCCGTTCACTTCGGTGCGTCCGCGAGCAGGCCTTTTTCGCGCAGGATCCCGGTAGCGATGCCGAACGCATGGTTGGCCACGGGCACGCCGCAGTAGATGGCAGCCATCATGATCACTTCCTTGATGTCGTCCGGCGTGAGGCGCGACTCGGGCGGCCCGTCGAGCGCCGCGCGCACATGCATTGCGAACTCCTCGTAGGCGTGGATGCCGAGCATCATCGACAGCACCATGTAGCGGCGCGTCTTGTCGCCCAGCGCGGGCCGGCCCCAGATGTCGTTCCAGGCGTGGCGCGTGATCAGCTCCTGGAATTCGCTGTTGAAGCCATTGCGGTTGGCAAGCGACTTGTCGACCCAGGCGTCGCCCAGCACGCGGCGACGATTGACGAGGCCGGATTCGTAGTCGCCGGCAGGGGTGGAAGAGGTGGTCATGGTAAGGATTCGGGTGTATTGAGTTGGGCCTGCAGGACCAGGACCTGCGCCAGCGCGATTTCGCCGGCAGGCCCGGCCAGCGCTGGATCGAACCAATTGTCGGCGGCTTCGCGCGGCACTTCGGCGCGCAGCCGGTCGATATTGGAGCGCATCCGCGCCGCGTCGACCTGCAGGCCGGGCAATGCCCCCGCAAGTGCACGAACACTGCCGTGCGCCGACATCAGCAATTGCGGCCATTCGGCCAGTTCGGCTTGCCACGCGCCAAGTGCGCGTTCGTGCTCCTGCGGCATGGCTTGCAGCAACGCCGCCACGCGCTGGGGTGCCCGCTGCGCCGCGGCGAGCGCCACCATCGATGCCACCGGATTGCGCTTGTGCGGCATCGCCGACGAGCCGCCCCGCCCCGGCTCGCTGGGCTCCGCCAGCTCGCCAACCTCGTACTGACCCATCAGCGCGATGTCCTTTGCGATCTTCCCGAGACTGCCGACCATGAGGCCCAGTTCGCACCCGAGCGCAATCCATTCGTCGCGCTGGGTATGCCAGGTCGCGCCCGGATCGCCCAGCCCGAGTCCCTCGGCGACGAGGCGGCGCACCTGCGGCCCCTGCCCCTTCATCTGCGCCAGCGTGCCCACGGCACCGCCCAGTTGCACGTGCAGTGCGTTTCGCGATGCCGCGGCAATCCGCACGCGGCTGCGCACCAGCGGCGCCGCCCAGCCGACGCACTTGAAACCGAAGCTCGTCACCGATGCGGGCTGCATCAGCGTGCGCGCCAGGATGGGCGTGGTCGCGTGCGTTTCGGCATGACGCAGCAGCGCCTGCGCGGCCTTGGCGAGGTCGGTCTCGATCAGCGTGACCGCCTCACGCGTGACCAACGCCATCGCGGTATCGATCACGTCCTGGCTGGTGCTGCCGAAATGCACGTAACGCACGGCGTCGGCGTTGAAGAGGCCCACCGCCTCTTTCAGGCTCTTGACCAGCGGAATCGCGACGCTGCCGGCCCGGCCGCTGTCGCGCACGATCTTGGCAACATCGAACAGTTCGACCTTGCAACTGCCGACGATGGAATGGGCGGCCGATTCGGGGATCAGCCCGAGTTGCGCCTGCGCGCGCGCGAGTGCGGCCTCGAAGCGAAGCATCGCGTCGACGAAATTGCGGTCGCTGAATGCGGCCAGCGTTTCGGATGTGGAGAGAAAGCCCTCGAAAATGCTCATGGTGAATGCTGAAGTGGTCTGCGGTGATCAATAGGCCAGTGTGGCGACGGCGCGCAGGTCTTCGGGGGTGGCGGTGCCGTAGCCGAAGAATTCGAGATAGGCAGGAATCATCTCGAACAGCATGTCGGTGCCTACCTGCACCGCGCAGCCCTTGTCCCGCGCAGCGCGCAGCAGCGGCGTGTATTCGCTCTTCATCACGACTTCGCCGACGAAGGTCGTCGGCGCGATGCGGCTGATGTCGAAGGGCAGCGGATCGCCCTCCTTCATGCCCAGCGGCGTGGCGTTGACGACCAGGTCGAAGCCGGCAGGGTCGTTGGAGCCGGTGGTGACCTTCAGATTCGAATAGTGCGCGCGCAGCCGACCGGCAAGCGCCTCGGCCGAATCCGTGCTGGCGTCGAAGAGCGCCATTTCCGCGACGCCTGCTGCGGCCAGCGACGCCGCGATGGCCGAGCCAACACCGCCGCTGCCGGAGACCAGCACGCGCGCGCCGTCGAGCGACCGGCCCTTGCGCTGCACACCGCGCACGAAGCCGGCGCCGTCGAACTGGTCGCCGAGCAGCGTGCCGTCGGGGCGCTTGAGCACGGCGTTGCAGGCGCCCGCGATCTTCGCGGTGGGCGTCACTTCGTCGACCAATGACATCGTCGTGATCTTGTGCGGCATGGTCACCAGGGCGCCGCGGATGTTGGTGAGATTGAACAAGGCGTCGAACACGCCCGGATACACCTCGGCCTTGACCCCCATCGGCATCACCACCGCGTCGATACCCTGCTTGTCGAACCAGGGGTTGTAGATCATGGGAGCCTTGAAGCTCTCCGTGGGGTAGCCGAGGTGGGCGATGAGGGTGGTCTTGCCGGAGATCATGGGGAGTCCTTTGTGAAATCAGACGGACGCCGATGCCGTCGCATGCGCGCCGCCAAGAAACAATCGTTCGATGTTCGGGTCGGCCAGCAGTTCGTCGGCCCGCTTGTGCAGCACGAGGCGGCCTGATTCGAGCGCAATCGCCTCGTCAGCCATCTTGAGCGCGCTCTTGACGTTTTGCTCGACCATCAGCACCGTTGTACCGCCATCAGCCAGTTTGCGCAGCAGCCTGAAGACGTCCTGCACCACGATGGGCGACAAGCCAATGGACGGCTCGTCGATCAGGATCACCCTGGGCCGCAACAGCAAGGCGCGCCCCACTTCGAGCTGCTTCTGCTCGCCGCCGGAAAGCGAGGCGGCGGCGCTGTGCATGCGCTCCTTCACGCGTGGGAAGAGTTCCAACACCTCGGGAATGCGCTCGTGGGTGGTCTTCATGCCCAGCGTGATGCCGCCGAGTTCGAGGTTCTCGTAGGCCGTCAGCTGGCCGAAGAGATTGCGGCCCTGCGGCACGAAGGCCACGCCGTGCTTCACCAGAAGGTCCTTGGCGCTGGCGCCTGTGATGTCCTGGCCATCGAGCCGGATCGAACCCTGCCGCACCTTCAGCAGGCCGAACAGTGTCTTGAGCACCGTGGACTTGCCGGCGCCGTTGGGGCCCAGCAGCAAGGTGATCTTGCCGCGCCTGGCCTTGAACGACAGGTTGTTGAGGATCATGAAATCCTTGTAGCCTGCGAGCACGTTGTCGAACTCGATGCAGGTGTCGTTGTTCATCGCGTTCATCTCAATTCCCGAGGTAGGCATCGAGCACCTGCTTGTTCGCGCGGATCTCCGCCGGTGTGCCGATGGCCATGACCTTGCCCTCGACCATCACCATGATGCGGTGGCACAGGTCCATCACGAAGTCCATGTTGTGCTCGATCACGACAAAACTGCCCTTGCGCGTGCGGTTGAGTTCCTTCAGCAGCGATGAGAGGCCGCCGACGAGACTCGGATTGACGCCGGCGCAAGGTTCGTCGAGCAGCACCAGGTCGGGGTCGCTCATGAAGGCCATGCCGATGTCCACCAGCTTCTGCTGCCCATAAGACAACGTGCCGGCCTTCTTGTCGGCGACATGCTGGATACGGAACTGGTTGATCAGCGCATCGGCCTTTCCTCCCAGCCCCGAATCGCCCGGCGCGAACATGCGGCTCCACATCGTTCCATGATGCTCCTGCGCAGCAACGATGAGGTTTTCGCGCACGGTCATCTTGCCGAAGACTTGCAGCGTCTGGAAGGTGCGGCCGACGCCGCGGCGGTTGAGTTGCATCGGACCGAGCTTCGTCACATCGTCGCCGTTGAGCTCGATGCGCCCGCTGTCAGGCCTGATCTGGCCCAGCATGCTGTTGAACAGCGTCGTCTTGCCGGAGCCATTGGGGCCGATCACGCCGAAGACCTCGCCGGGGCGCACTTCGAAGCTCACGCCGCCGACGGCCTGGATGGCGCCGTAGGATTTGCGCAGGTCGGTCACGCGCAACACGGGAGGAAGCATGCCGCTCATGTCGAAGCCCCCGCTCGTTGCGCGACCGCCGCTCGGGCCGCCGATGCCTCACGCGACTCGCGGCGCGCCTTGATGCGATCGGGGATCGACAGCAGTCCGTCGGGCAGCCAGACCATCAGCACCACGACCGAGGCGCCGAACAGCGGCAAATACCAGTCGGCCACGCCGGGCACGTCGCGCAGCCACTCCGGCAGCACCACGCCCACGGCAGCGCCCAGCACAGGGCCCCAGAAGTAGCCTGGACCGCCGACGACCACCATCAGGTACATCATGATCGACGCTGCGACGGTGAACGGCGCGGGTTCGATGAACTGGACCAGCGAAGCGAAGAGCCCGCCGGCAACGCCCGCATAGGCGGCACCGATCGCGAAGCTCAGCAGTGTGTAGCCGCGCACGCTGATGCCGAGGCTCTCGGCACGGATGGGGTTGTCGCGCAGCGCCGTGAAGGCCTTGCCCCAGGGTGAACGCAACAGCCCCCAGAGCAGCAGCGCCAGCAGCACGGCCACCGCCAGCACGAGGTAGTAGTAGGCCCGGTTGCCTTCGAGCGACAGTCCGAACAACGAGGGACGTGCGATGTTGTTGATGCCGAAGGTGCCGCCGGTCAGCCATTCCTCGTTCCGCATCACCAGCCAGATCGCCGTGTTGAAGCCCAGCGTCGCGAAGGCCAGGTAGATGGTCTGCACGCGCAAAGCCGGGAAACCGAGCACCAGTCCCACCGCGAAGCACAGCACCGCCGCGGCCGGAAGGCCCAGCCAGAAGCTGACACCCGCCTTGAGCAGCAGCGCCACCGTGTATGCGCCGATGCCCAGGAACGCCGCATGGCCGAGTGACTTCTGCCCCGCATAGCCCACGGTGAGGTTGAGCCCCATCGTGGCAATGATGAAGACGAGCCAGTAGCTCAGCAGGTAGATGCCGAAGTTCTTGAGGAACTGCGGCGCGATCAGCATCGCGGCCAGCGCCGCGGCCATCAGGAGCGTGTTGAGCTTTCTCATACCTTGCGCTCCTCTTTCCGGCCGAGGAGGCCTTGCGGCTTGAACAGGATCACGATCATGAAGATGACGAGCGCCACCGCGTCCTTGTAGGCCGGCGAGATGTAGGCCGCGGCGAGGTTCTCCGCCACGCCGACGATCAGGCCGCCCAGCAAGGCCCCGCGCGAATTGTTGAAGCCGCCGATGATGGCGGCGAAGAAGGCCTTGTTGCCCAGGCTCTCGCCCATGTCGAACTTGGCGAGGTAGGTCGGCGTGATCAGCAGCGCCGCCGCCACCGCGAGTGCGGCATTGATCGCGAAGGTATAGAAGACCATGCGCGGCACGTTGATGCCCAGCACGCTCGCGCTCTCGGTGTTCTGCGCCACCGCCTGCATCGCGCGGCCTGTCACTGTCTTCGAGAGGAAGGACTGCGTCGCCAGCACGATCGCCACGGCGAGTGCGAAGGTGCCGAGGTCCGACAGCGTGACCGTCACGCCCGCCATATTGAAGAGCTTGTCCGCAAACAGACTCGGAAAAGGCTGCGCCTCAGCGCTGTACGCGGCGCGAACGCCGTTGCGCATCGCGATCGACAGGCCGATGGTGGCCACCACGATCGGCATCATTCCGTACTTGAAGAGTGGATCGACCAGGCCGCGCTTGAACAGCCAGCCCAGCACGAACACCGCGACGAAGACGGTCAGCACGAAGCTCAGCCCGAGCGGCGCGCCGAACGAGAGAAACGCCAGCATGGCGAACGCCGGCAGCATCACGAACTCGCCCTGGGCGAAGTTGATGGTGCCGCTGGCCTGCCACAGCAGCGTGAACCCGAGCGCCGCCAGCGCGTAGATCGCGCCGGTGGCAAGCCCCGAGAAAAAGAGCTGCAGAAAATCGGTCATGGCGCCCGGCCGGACCCTTACAGCTTCTTGCCCAGTGCAGGCAGGATCTCCTTGACCTCCTGTTTGCCGTTCTTCACTTCGACGATGAAGCTCTCACGATCGAGGTCTCCCTTTTCATCGATGGTCACGTCCATCAACACGCCCGGCTCCTTGGCCGCCGAGATCGACAAGCCGTGCAGTGCCTTGGCGATGGCGACGCGGTCGAGCTTGCCGGCCTTTTCGACGCCGGCCTTGAACATGTAGACGCTGGTGTAGCCCTTGATGCCGTTGTGATCGGGGATGTACTTGTATTCCTTCTCGAATTTGGCGCGGAAGGCACGCATCGACGGGATCGGCGCATCCACCGTGAGACCGACGTGGGCCAACGCGCCATTGGCGGACTCTCCCGCGAGTTCGATCACCTTCTGGCTCGGCAGCACGGTCTCGCCGAGGATCGGCTTGCTCCAGCCCTGCTTGCGCAGTTCGCGAAGCGCGCGGGCGGATTCTTCTTCGTTGGTGTAGACGAAGACCGCGTCGGCATTGCTCTGCTTGGCCTTGAGCACCGGCGCGGACCAGTCGACCTGGCCCGGTTCGGTCGAGATGTCGGCTACGACCTTGATGCCGTTGGCTTCGGCCGACTTGATGAAGGCTTCGCGCCCGCCCTTGCCGAAGTCGTTGTTGACGAAGACCACCGCGACGGTCTTGGCCTTGATATTGGCCGCCACATAGCGCGCCAGCTTGGGCATGGCATTGACCTGCGAGAAGCTCGTGCGGAAGACGAAGGGATTGCCCTGCGCGGTGATGGCGGTCGCCTCGGCGCCGGTGAAGTTGGGCGTCTCGCCACGGCGGGTTTCAGCCATGCTGACGATCATCGAGCCCGAGAAGCCGGGTCCGAAGACGGCGATCACGTCGTTGTCGACTGCCTTGGTGGCCATCGCCTTGGCGATACCCGGGTTGGATTGCGTGTCGCTGATCGCGCTTTCGATCTTCTTGCCCATGATGCCGCCGGCGGCATTGATTTCCTTGATCGCCAGTTCGACACCGTTCTTGAAGTTGGTGCCGGCGGTGGCGCCGGTGCCGGACAGCTCCTGGATGTTGGCCACCTTGATGGTGTCCTGCGCGAAAGCGCCGGCGGCACAGGCCGCGAATGCGCAAGCGGCAGCCAGGCGGATCGCGAAGCGGCGGGGTTTGTGAATGGGCATTGAAGTCTCCTCGTTTGTGGTTGATGAAAGCACGGAAAAAATTCTTGTTGTCGTTGTTGTCTATCGCGAGGCTGATGGCACGCGCACCGGCCCTCCGCCGGCAACATGCGATTCGCTGATCCAGCGCGCGCTCTTCATGGCACGCTCACCGACCACCATCGGGTCGGAATTCACATAGTCGTCGTTGAACACCTCGAAGGTGTAGTGGCCGCGATAACCTTTGTCCTCGAGCAACTGCACGAGGTCGCGCACGTCGTGCAGGCCCTCGCCCGGGAACAGCCGCTGGTGGCGCGCGAGTTCGATCATGTCGGCCTGACGGTCGCTGTATTCGAAGAAATAGTCGGCCAGCTGCACCAGGAAGATCTTCTCCACCGGTACTTCGGCCAGTTGGGCGAGCGTTTCTTTGGTGTCGTCGCCGTGCACGGACATGTGGAAGAAATCGAGGTTGAGGCCCACGTTCTCGCGGTCGCAGCGGCGCACGATGTCCCACGCCTGATACCAGCGGTTGGTGTGCCGTCCCCACGAGAGCGCCTCGTAACAGATGCGGATGCCCAGCGGCGTCGCCAGCGTGGCGAGCGTGCGCAGGTCTTCGGCGGCGCGGTCGGGATCGTCGATGGCGAGCGGCGACGTGGTCGAGCAGCACAGCAGCAGATCGGTATCGACCAGCGCCATCTGCCGCAGCTGCTCGCGCGCCATTTCGAGCCGGTGCGGGCGCATGGCGTCGGGCGCGCATTCGAAGTCGCGCAGCGGTTGGAAGTCGGTGACCTTGAGGCCGCTCTGCTTGACCAGCTGCGCGGCCTTCTCGACACCCGCGGGGTGGTTGATCAGGTCACGCGCCCACAGCTCGACCCCCGCGAAGCCGGCTGCCTTCATGCACTCCAGCTTGTGGCCGAGTTCGCCACCCATGGTGACAGTGTTGAAGCCGAAGCGGTCGAGGGCGATGGCCATAGGGGTCTCGGTCTTGAAGGGTGGAAGGTCAGGCCACGAAGGAAAGATGCGCGGCGCGCGGCAGGTCGACGAGTGTCGGCTCGGACTGGAGCTGAAGGATCGTGCGGCCGCCGTCCTGGAACAGCGGCCATTGCGGCAGGCCCTCGGCATTCGGGTTGCCGGTCTTCGCGAAGCGGGTCCAGATCGCCTGCATGAGCGTCGTCATGCGGTCGTCGTCCTCGGTCCAATCGCGCGTCAGTTCGCGCGTGGTGCCGAAGATGTAAGGGTATTCGGAACTGTGGAACACACCGAGCGCCGTGGCGGGATTCGCCTCCCGATAGTGTTGTCCCGCCTTGAAGGGCTGCAGATGTGCGAAGTGATAGACGTAGGTGGGCGCGATCCGCGCCTGTGCGCGCGCGGCAGCATGCACACCTGCGGCGAAAAGTTCGTCACCGAACAATTCCCGACTCGACTTCTTCGCCTGCGCGTCATCGCCGGCGGGGTAGAGCTTCTCGGCAGTCTCTGCGCGGTCGCCGAAGCGCTCTTTCAGTTGCAAGTGGAAGGCCTCGGCGTTCGCTGCGGCGGGGAATGCGGTGCCCTCGTCGCGGACCCAGCCAGTCAACAGTGGCACGGCCTGCTGCTCGCCCGCGGCGTAGATGTCGGCCAGGGGCTTGGGCAGGAAGCGACCGTCGGCGATGGGCATGAAGCGCTCGGATTGCGCGAGGTAACGACGAAGGAGTTCGTCGGCGCTCAGGTCCCGCAGCGCCGCCACGTTTCCCGCGCCCGCACCTTCGGCGAAGCGGACGCCCTGCGCTTCGCCCGACGCGAGGTTCTCTGTGCGGCTGATGCCGAAGCTTTGCGCAATGGCATACCTGAAAAGGCCGCGCGCTTCGGGCGACGCCATCAACGCGATCACGCCATGCGCTCCGGCGGACTGGCCGAACACCGTGACCTTCGCAGGGTCGCCCCCGAATGCCGCGATGTTGCGCTGGACCCAACGCAACGCTGCGGCCATGTCCTGCAAGCCGTAGTTGCCCGAGGCCCCCTGCCCTTCGGCGGTCAATTCGGGGTGGGCCATGAATCCGAAAGGCCCGAGTCGGTAGTTGATCGTGACCAGCACCACGCCCTGTGCCGTCAGGTTGCCGCGCACGAACACCGGATTCGCCGCGGACCCCTGCTGGAAGGCGCCGCCGTGGATCCAGACCATCACGGGCAATGCGTCGGTGGGCGTCTTCGCCGGCGTCCACACATTCAGGTAGAGGCAGTCCTCGCTCATCGCCTGCTCGCCGGCGAACTCGGCGTAGACCGAATCGGCGGCACGGCCCGGCTGCACGCACTGGGGCGCAAAGCTGTCGGCCTTGCGCACATCGTCCCACGCCAGCACGGGCGAAGGCGGACGCCAGCGCAGCTCGCCCACCGGCGGCGCGGCGAACGGCACGCCGAGGTAGGCCCGCGCGCCTATCACCGGATCGGAGACACCGGCCAATATGCCGCCGTCCACGCGCACCGCGCTATCCGTGAATGCAGCAGACGTGGACATCACTTCTTGCCGAGTTGGTTCATCGGGACTTTGTAGGTCTCGCGTGCCGTGAAGATCGCGGCCGACGAGACGAGACATGAGACAGTCACCAGCGCAGCCACCGGCATCCAGCCGTTCGGGCCTTCACCCATGATCGCTGCGCTGATGCTCGGCGCGAAGCCACCGAGCGCGAAGCCGATCTGCGTGCCGATCGCCATGCCCGAAAGGCGCACGCGGGTGTCGAACATCTCGCCATAGAGCGAAGGCCAGATGGCGTTCGATGCGCTGTAGACGATGCCGGACGTCAGCAGGCCGAAGATGAAGATCAACATCAGATCACCCTGGCTGATGGCCCACAGCGTCGGCCAGATCAGCACCGCGCAGCCCAGCGCGCCGAAGATGAAGACCGGCTTGCGGCCGATGCGGTCGGCCAGGATGGCCCAGAGCGGAATCGCAGCCAGCGCGACGACGTTGCTGCACACCAGCAGCGTGAGCATCGTGGCGCGGGGAATGTGCACCGTGTTCACCGCATACGAGAGAACGAACAGGCCGAAGATCGTGCTCACGACCGACACCAGGGCGCCGAAGATCACGCGCAGCACGGCGGGCGTGTGGTCGCGGAAGAGCACCGCGGCAGGCAGCTTGACGGTCTCGTGGGCCTCGGCTTCTTCCTTGAAAGCCGGCGTTTCGGGCAGCGTGCGACGAACCCAGAAGCCGACGGCGACCACGACCGCACTGAGGAAGAACGGAATGCGCCAGCCCCAGGACAGCAACTGCTCCTCAGGCAAGCCGGAGATCGGCAGGAACACGATCGTGGCCAGGATGAAGCCCATCTGCGTGCCGCTCAGCGTGAAGCTCGTGAAGAACGCGCGGCGGTGGTCCGGCGCGTGTTCCAGCGTCATCGAATTGGCCCCGGCCTGTTCGCCGGCAGCCGAGAGGCCCTGCAGCAGGCGAAGGATCACCAGCATGATCGGCGCCGCCATGCCGACCTGGTTGTAGGTCGGCAGGAGGCCGATCAGGAAGGTCGACAGGCCCATCAGCAATAGCGTGAAGGTCAGGACCTTCTTGCGGCCGAACTTGTCGCCGACGTGGCCCATGAAGAAAGCGCCGATCGGGCGCGTGATGTAGCCGACGCCGAAGGTGGCGAAGGCCGCCACCGTGGCGAGCTTGGGGTCGACCGACGGGAAGAAGATCTTTCCGAATACGAGCGCAGCCGCAGTGCCGTAGATGAAGAAGTCGTAGTACTCGACGGCGCTGCCGATCCAGCTTGCGAAAGCCGCCTTGCGCGGTGTCTTGACGACCTCGGGCTCGTGAAACCCTCGGGCGTCCGTCGTCGACGCATTCATCGCAATGGCCATGTGGTGTCTCTCCTTGAAAGTTGGTTGTGAGTCGTAGCGTTGAAACTAGGCGACGCTGGCCGAGTGATAGCGCAGCGGTTGTTGGATTTCGTCAGCCATCGCGGCGGGATAGATCAGCTCGCGGAGAAAGTCCGCGTTGTGACGGACCGCATTCGCGGCCTCCCGGTGGCCGAAGAAATCGAGGTAGTGCGGCATTTGCTGGATCAGCATCTCGAAGCCGGCTTGCGCATTGAGGCCTCGCTCGCGTGCGGCGCGCACCAGCGGCGTGGGCTGATTGCGCAGGAGGATGTCGAACAGCGCGGCGTGCGAATCCATGCGTGCGACGTCGACAGGCAGCGGGTCTTCGGACTTCAGGCCCAGCGAAGTGGCATTGACCACGAGGTCATAGCCGGCCGGATCGTTGGTGTCGACTGCAACGGTGTTCGCGTCGAAGAAGGAATCGAGCTTGGCTGCCACACCGGCCGCCTTGCCGGCCTCGACGTCATAGAAGGCGATGTGCTCGGCACCGTTGACCGTGCCGCCTTCCGCCAGCGCGACACCGATCGCCGCGGCGCTCACGCCGGCGCCGATGATGAGCACGCGCTTGCCGCGAAACGGGATGTTGTAGCGATCGAGCGCACCCAGCAGGCCCTCGCCGTCGAACAGGTCGCCTTCGAGTTCGCCGTTGTCGATGCGGCGCACCACATTGACCGAGCCCGCCACGCGGCCGAAGAGCCCGCAGCCGTCGAGCAGGTCGACCAGCAGCGGCTTGTGCGGCGGCGCGATGGCCATGCCCCGCACGTTCCTGGCCAGGAAAGCCGCCTTGACGAAGACCGCCAGATCGCGCCGTGCCACCTGCACAGGCGCCATCACGGCGTCGATGCTGCAATGCTCGAAGACGGCGTTGAACATGCGCGGCAGGCGCACGTTCGTCACCGGGTCCCCGGGAAGGAGGTAGAGAGACGTGCTGCCGACGATGGAAGGGAACATGGGATCGTGCCTCGCTTCAGCTGTGGAAATGTTCGACTATCGCTCGAATCGCCAATGAAGCGCCGCTAATGTAGCGGTGAGTCCGTTGGATTCATCCGATCGGATCGTGTGAAAACTCGATGATCGGACTACACTGATCGATTATCGAACGAACCCAGGGTTTGTCCCGAAGCCATATGACCGCAGAAACGTCCATCGCCCCGCCCGGCCTCGACAAGCGCGACTGGATTGCCGGGCTCGAACGCGGCGTCTCGATCATCGAAGCCTTCGACGACGCGCACCCGCGCATGACCGCCAGCGAGGCGGGCCAGCGCACCGGCATGACCCGCACCGCCGCTCGCCGTTACCTGCTCACGCTGCAGCACATGGGCTACGTGGCAGGCGACGGCAAGCTCTTCTGGCTGACGCCGCGCGTGCTGCGGTTGGGGCAGTCGTATCTGGAATCCGCCCGGCTGCCGCGCATCGTGCAGCCCTTTCTTCAGCGCGTCGCGGCCGGCACGCACGAGATCGCCTACCTCAGCGTGATGGACGGCGACGAGGTCGTCTACATCGCGCGCAACGGCCCGAACCGCAGCATGAGCACGGGCTACGTGCTGGGTGCGCGCGTGCCGGCGCAGGTGACCGCCTCCGGCATGCTGATGCTGGCCATGCGCAGCGACGAGGAACGCAGCGCCTGGCTCGAAGCGCGCGAGCTCGCGGTCTTCACGTCGCACACCATCTCGAGCAAGGAACGGATGAAGCTCGAACTGGCCCGCATCCGCGCGCAGGGGTGGGCATTGTCGGAACAGCAACTGGATCTGAATTCACGCGGCATCGCGGTGCCGCTGCGCGATCGGCATGGCGATCTCGTCGGCGCGCTCAACGTGACGATGCCCATGGGCCATGAAAGCAGCGAGGACGCGGTCGCCCGCGTCCTCCCTGTCTTGCGCGAAACCGCGCAGGCGATGCGGAGCTTGATTTAGGGTCAGGACCAGGAGGAGTCTCTCGATTCTGGCTGTAGCACAGGAGTGCTACAGTAACCCCCAACCGGGGAATCCATATGTCCACCACCACCATTCGCATTGACGACAACTTGAAAGAACGGATCGCTGCCGCGGCCGACAGGGCAGGCAAGACTGCTCACGCATTCATCGTCGAAGCCGTCGCCCAGACCGTGGAACAGCTCGAAGCGGAAGAGGAGATCCATCGCATTGCCGACAAGCGCTGGTCGAAAGTGGTGGCGACCGGAAAGACCGTGTCCTGGGACGATACGAAAAAGTATCTTGCCGCCCGAGGCCGAGGCGAGAAGCCCATGAAGCCGCTAGCCCAAAAGCTGGGACGCTGACCTCCGGGATGACGCGAATCGAACTCGCTCCCGAAGTGCTCGATGACTTCGACCGCTTTATCGACCACCTGACGCGCTTCGAAGCCACCGACATCCCGCAACGCCTGGGCGAGATCATGCAGGCGATAGAAATCCTGGCTCACAGTCCCCTTATTGGCCGGCCTGTCAAAGGCGCCAAACGGGAACTGCTCATCGGCCAGGGATCGCGAGCCTACGTTGCGCTCTACCGCCATGTCGCCGATATCGACACCGTCTTCGTCCTTGCATTGCGCCATCAGCGCGAAGCGGGTCACAGGCGCAAGCCTTAGTGGCTTGCCGGCATGCGCATCGTGCAATCTCTTACGTAGCCATAAAAGGCGGGCAATCCCTCGCGAAAGCACCGAGACCATCGCAATGAGACCGCCCGAACTCGTACTCAGCCAGCCGCCTTGGCCAGCCGCGCATCGGCCAATGTCTGCGCGCGCATCTTCTCGTAGTCCTGCCTGGGAACCGGCACCGCGTTCGGATTGCCGAGGTCGTTCAGGTGGATGCGGTAGGTCTCGCGGGCACTCAACACTGCGAGCGCCGAGATGACGGTGATGCCGAAGGTGAGCGCGCCGATGGTCAGCGGGATGTTCGCCGCACCGGGAGGCGCCACGGCGACGAAGAGCGCGGGCAGCAAGGCGGTGATGGTCGTGCCGGTGTTCTGCGAAATCGCCATCGCCGAGCAGCGCGAACGTGTCGGGAACAGCTCCGGGTAGAAGCTCGGGAAGACGGCGTTGTAGCCCTGGTACACGATGCCCCACATGAGCAGCGACATCACAATCGCCAGCGGCACGTTGTGAATGCTGATCGCATAGAGGTAGCCGAACGAGAGCAAGCCCGCACCAAGAGCGCCGATGACGATCGGCGGCTTCCGGCCGACCTTGTCCGACAGGTTGCCGACCATGGGAATGACGACCACTGCCAGGATGTTGCCCAGGACCGGGATCCACAAAAAGATGTCCTTCTCGAAGCCGATGCCGTAGGCCGGCTGCACCGCATAGGCGGCACCGAACACGGTGGCAACCACAGGAATGACGTTCATCAGCGCCGCGCAGACGACGCGGACCATGTCCCGCCAGCTGTTCGTGAAGGCCTCGACGATGGGCGCCTTCTGCACTTCGCCCTGGCGCGCTTCTTCAGCAAACGCGGGCGTCTCGTCGACTTCGCGACGAATGATGTAGCCCGCGACGATCACGACGAAGCTCAGCAGGAACGGAATGCGCCAGCCCCACGAGAGGAATGCGTCTTCGGGCATGTAGTGCGCGAGCGGCAGGAACACCGCCGCTGCCAGGATCTGGCCGGCCTGCACGCCTTGCAGGCTGAAGCTGGCGAAGAAGCCACGGCGGCCGAAGGGCGCGTGCTCCAGGATCATCGAGCTTGCGCCGGAGATTTCACCGGCCACCGCGAAGCCCTGGATCAGACGCAGCACGACGAGCAGTGCCGGTGCGAGCAAGCCGACTTGCTGGTAAGTCGGCAACAGGCCGACCGCGATGGTGGAGAAGCCCATCAGGAACATGCAGACGAGCAGCACATGCTTGCGGCCCCGGGTATCGCCCCAGTGGCCAAGCACGAAGGCGCCGATGGGCCGTGCGACATAGCCGACGCCGTAGGTCGCCAGCGACGCGATGATCGCGATCCGCGGATTGCCCGACGGGAAGAAGATCTGCGGGAAGATGAGCGACGCCGCGGTCGCATAGATGAAGAAGTCGTAGTACTCCAGCGCCGAGCCGATCCAGCCGCTGGCGGCGGCCTTCTTCGACTGGTGTCGGCCTTGCGGCTCGTGGTCCTTGGGGTTGCTCATTTGTCTCTCCGATGGGTGGTCGTGTGGATCTGGGAAACACCGTGCCTTGCCTGCGCCGACACCGACTTCGTTCGGTTATCGCGCAATTCGGGAAGGCGCGGCGTGAATGTAGGGTTCGGCAGCCTCGCAGGACAGCGAAAACTCGGCCGCATATGCGATTAACGATCTGTATTGGTCGATGATCGAACGCTACGCGGGTTTATCCCGAAATGCCCGCGAACCCCGCGCAACTCGCCGCCGCCCTCTTCGATACCGAGATTCCCTGCGAGCAGATTCGGCCTGTGCAGTCAGGCCTGAATACATACTTTCTTGCAACTTTCCGGGTTAACCCTCAAGGTCGACCCAGGCGACGCTCCTACTATTTATTCAACTTGAATTAATTAATGACCATGGCAGTCAGCCAAGGTCGAAGGAGACAGTCCGTGAAATCAGCCGGTCCCGGGCGGGGCACGAATTCGGCGAACCTCCGCCTCTACAACGAGCGCACGCTATTGCAGCGTCTGCGTCGTGCGGGCGAAGCGTCGAAGGCCGATCTCGCGCGCTGGGCACAGCTGACGAACACGGCCGTCGGCAGCATCGTTCAATCGCTGGAAGAGTCGCGCCTGATCGAGCCCGCCGGCCGACGCCAGGAAGGCCAGCGCGGCCAGCCCGCCGGGCTCTACCGCATCAACCCCGAGGGTGCCTACGGCGTCGGCGTGCGCCTCGACCGCACGAGCATCGAAACGGTGCTGATCGACCTCGGCGGCAAGATCCTGGCGCGCGAGGCGCACGACGTGCTGCTCCCCCAACCCGACCACGCGCTGTCGCTGGTGCGCAAGGACATCGCTCGCGTGCTGACTGCGCTCGACGGCCCGCAGCGTCGGCGGCTGATGGGCGTGGGGCTCGCGCAGCCTTACAACCTCGGCAGTTGGCTGCGCGAACTCGACCTGAAGGCCGACTTCCGTGTCTGGGACGAGGTGGACTTCGGCCAGTTGCTCGCCCAGGCGGTCGGGCAGCCTGTGTTCAAGGAGAACGACGGCAACGCCGCCGCGATCGCGGAGATGTTCTTCGGCGTCGGGCGCGAGGAAGACGACTTTCTCTATGTCTTCCTCGGCGCGGCGCTCGGCGCCGGCGCGGTGATCGGCGGCGAGAGCCTGCGCGGCAGCAGCGGCAACGCGGCCGACCTCGGGCTGATGCCGGTGCCGCCGAGCCGCCTGCCTTCGGCGCCGGTGCTGGATCGGCGCTGGGACATCCTGCTCTCGCGCGCATCGCTCAACTCGCTCGCCCGCCATCTGCGGCACCACGGCATCGTCGTGCGGGGGCACGCGGATCTCGAAGCCTGCGTCAAGTCCGGCAGCGCCGAGGTCCGCGAATGGCTCGATGACTGCGTGGACGCGCTCGTGCCTTCGGTGCGGGCGTCGCTCGCGGTGCTCGACCTGCCTGCGGTGGTGATCGACTGCGACATCGACAGTGGGCTGATCGGCGACCTCATCACGCGCATCGACGCCGGCCTGCGCCTGATCGCGCCAGAGGCCCGACAGACGCCGCGCCTGTTGCGCGGCAGCTTCCGCGCGGACGCCGGCGCCATCGGAGCGGCGAGCCTGCCGATGTTCTTCAACTTTTCGCCCCGCGCCGATGTGCTGCGCGGACGTTCGCATCGTGCTCATCTGGAGACCACCCATGCCTGACCCCAACGCAGCCGCCGCGCTGCTCGAACTGCGCAAGATCTCGAAAACCTTTCCCGGCGTCAAGGCGCTGCAGGACGTGCGGCTGCGCGCCCGCGCCGGCCACGTGCATGCGCTGATGGGCGAAAACGGCGCAGGTAAGTCGACGCTGATGAAGGTGCTGTCAGGCGCGTACATGCCGGACCCCGGCGCGGAGATCCTGATCGACGGACAGATCGTCCACATCGACGGACCGCTCGCCGCCAAGAACCTTGGCGTGTCGGTCATCTACCAGGAGCTGAGCCTTGCGCCCAATCTCACGGTGGCCGAGAACGTCTACATGGGCCGGCCCTTGCGCCGCGGCAGCCTGGTCGACCGGGCCGGCATGACCGCCGCCTGCGAGGCAACGCTGCAGCGGCTCGGCGCCGACTTCGGGCCGACGACGCGCGTCGCGACATTGTCGATCGCGCAACGCCAGTTGGTGGAAATCGCCCGTGCTGTGCATTTCGACTGCCGAATCCTGGTGATGGACGAGCCGACGACGCCGCTGTCGACGCACGAGACCGACCGCCTCTTCGCGCTGATCAAGCGCCTGCGCAACGAGGGCATGGCGATCCTCTACATCAGCCACCGCATGGACGAGATCGACGAGCTTGCCGACGAGGTCACGGTACTGCGCGACGGCACCTACGTCGGCACGCTCGAGCGCGCTGAACTCTCGCGCGACAAGCTGGTGAAGATGATGGTCGGCCGTGACCTCTCGGGCTTCTATCGCAAGGAACACCATGGAGAGCACACGGGTGCCAAGGCGCTCTCGGTGCGCGGCCTTAGCGATGGCCGGCGTGTGCACGACTGCAGCTTCGAGCTGCACTCGGGTGAAGTGCTTGGGCTGGCTGGCCTGGTGGGCGCGGGTCGCACCGAACTGGCACGCCTGATCTTCGGCGCCGATCCACGCACCGCCGGCGAAGTGTCGCTCGACGAACTCGCCGGTCCGCTGAAGATCGAGAAACCGATCGATGCCATCCGCTCGGGCATCCTCTACCTGACCGAGGACCGCAAGGGCCAGGGACTCTTCCTGGACTTGTCGGTGAAGGACAACATCAACGTGATGGTGTGCCCCCGCGATGCGAACGCGGGCGGCGTGATGGACGGCAAGCGAGCGACGCAACGGGCACGCGATGCGATCGCCCAACTTTCGATCCGCGTCGCATCGGCACGCGTCAATGTCGGCTCGCTCTCCGGCGGCAACCAGCAGAAAGTGCTGCTGGCACGCCTGCTCGAACTCGCACCCCGCGTGCTCATCCTGGACGAGCCGACGCGCGGTGTCGACATCGGCGCGAAGAGCGAGATTTACCGCCTCATCGACGAGCTCGCCCGCCGCGGCGTGGCGGTGCTTGTCATATCAAGCGAACTGGCCGAAGTGGTCGGCATCTGCGACCGCGTGATCGTGATGCGCGAAGGCCACCTCGTCGGCGAGGTGGGCGGCGGCAGCGGCCAGGCCATCACGCAGGAAAACATCGTCGCGCTCGCCACCGGCGCGGTGCCATCCCACACGCCGACCCTGCACTGAAGCAGCCCAGGAGACAAGACATGACCAAGCAGACATCGCCGGCCGTCCCGGCGTCGGACAGCCCCGCCCTGCCCCCTGCGCTGCGCGGCGCCACGGGCAAGGAGATCATTCGCGCGCTCGGCATGCTGCCGGTGCTCATCCTGCTGTGCATCGGATTCAGCTTCTCGAGCGACAACTTCTTCAGCCTGCAGAACCTGTCGATCATGACGCAGCAGGCGTCGATCAACATCGTGCTCGCAGCCGGCATGACCTTCGTGATCCTCACGGGCGGCATCGATCTGTCGGTGGGCTCGATCCTCGCTGCGTCGGCAGTGGTCGCGATGCTGGTGTCAAACGTGCCGCAGTTCGGCATGCTCGGGATCGCCGCCGGCCTGGCCTGCGGGCTGCTGTTCGGCTTGATCAACGGCGTGCTGATCGCCTTCGTCAAGCTGCCGCCTTTCATCGTCACGCTGGGCTCGCTCACGGCGGTGCGAGGGATCGCGCGGCTGATCGGCAACGACACCACGGTGTTCAATCCGCAGTTGCCGTTCGCCTTCATCGGCAACGGTGAAGTGCTCGGCGTGCCGTGGCTCGTGATCATCGCCTTCGCCGTGGTGGCGCTGTCGTGGTTCATCCTGCGGCGCACGGTGCTGGGCCTGAACATCTACTCGGTCGGCGGCAACCCGGAGGCCGCGCGCCTCGCGGGCATCAAGGTCTGGGCGGTGCTGCTCTTCGTCTATTGCACGTCGGGACTGCTCTCGGGCCTAGGCGGCGTCATGGCTTCGGCACGGCTCTATGCGGCCAACGGTCTTCAACTCGGCTCATCGTACGAACTCGACGCGATCGCCGCGGTGATTCTCGGCGGCACCAGTTTCGTTGGCGGCACCGGCTCGATCCTCGGCACGCTGATCGGCGCATTGATCATCGCGGTGCTCACCAACGGGCTCATCCTGATGGGTGTGTCCGACATCTGGCAGTACATCGTCAAGGGCCTCGTGATCATCGGCGCCGTCGCACTGGACCGCTATCGCCGCAAGGATTCCGCAAGAACATAGGCACACCCCCAGGCTTCGCGCACTTCGTGTCGCTACGCCAACCCTCTTGCAGGGGGCAACACCGGCGGCCCGGCGAAGCCGGTTCCGCGGTGTTTCCCGAATCAGTGACCTAACCATCGCTTTTTGCTTCAACCACCAACCAGGAGACTCTCATGCGCAACAAACTCTTCGCCCTCGCCGCCATTGCCGCCGCGCTCGCCATGCCCGTGGCGCACGCCCAGCAGAAGGAATTCAAGAACGTGGGCATCACGCTCGGCTCGATGGGCAATCCTTTCTTCGTTTCGCTCGCCAAGGGCGCGGAAGCGAAGGCCAAGCAATACAACCCGAACGTCAAGGTCACGGCGCTGTCGGCCGACTACGACCTCAACAAGCAGTTCTCGCAGATCGACGGTTTCATCTCCGCGGGGTCCGACCTTATTCTGGTCAACGCAGTGGACGCGAAGGCCATCGAGCCGGCGCTGACGAAGGCCAAGAAAGCCGGCATCGTCGTGGTCGGTGTCGACGTGGCGGCCAACGGCGCGGACGCCACCGTGCAGACGAACAATGTGCAGGCCGGCGAGATCGCCTGCCAGTTCATCGTCGAAAAGCTCGGCGGCAAGGGCAACGTGATCATCCAGAACGGCCCGCAGGTGTCGGCGGTGATCGATCGCGTCAACGGTTGCAAGACGGTGCTCAAGAAGAGCCCGGACATCAAGGTGCTCTCGGACGACCAGGACGCCAAGGGTTCGCGCGAAGGCGGTCTGAACGTGATGCAGAACCACCTGACGCGCTTCCCGAAGATCGACGCGGTGTTCGCCATCAACGATCCGCAGGCCATCGGCGCCGACCTCGCCGCCAAGCAGCTCAACCGCAAGAACATCGTCATCACCTCGGTCGACGGCGCGCCCGATATCGAAACCGCGCTCAAGAGCGACACGCAGGTGCAGGCTTCCGCGAGCCAGGACCCGTACATGATCGCGCAGAAGGCGGTGGAGATCGGCCACGACATCCTCAACGGCAAGAAGCCGGAGGCGACCATG
The DNA here is from genome assembly GCF_056395305.1 of Variovorax sp. 10L426. Classification (NCBI taxonomy): domain Bacteria; kingdom Pseudomonadati; phylum Pseudomonadota; class Betaproteobacteria; order Burkholderiales; family Comamonadaceae; genus Variovorax; species Variovorax sp. 10L426. The sequence goes on from NZ_JBFTJF010000017.1 coordinate 121,371, forward strand.
ACGTTGTTGCCCTCGACCTTGATCACGCGTGCCAACGTCAAGGACTACAAGGGCTGGCAAGCGCCGCGCTGAAGACAGCAGCCTGAAGCCTGAAGAAGGAGAGCCACCATGTTCGTGGTTTGCGGCGAAGCCTTGATGGACGTCTACATGGGTGGATCCACACCCACCGGCATGACGCTCGATGCGCGCATCGGCGGCTCGCCGCTCAATGTCGCGCAAGGGCTCGCGCGGCTGGCGCGGCCATCCGCCTTCCTGACGGGTCTGTCCACCGATGCGCTCGGCGAGCGCCTGCTGGCGTCGCTCAAGGCCGAAGGGGTCGACACCTCGCTGATCCTGCGCAACGACGCGCCGAGCACGCTCAGCGTCGTCAGCGTCGACGCCAGCGGTGTGCCGCGCTACGCCTTCCACGGCAATGGCGCGGCAGACCGCCAGATCACGCACGACACGCTGCCCGCCCTGCCACCGGCCACGCGCGTGCTGCAGTTCGGTTCGTATGCACTTGCCGTCGAGCCGGTCGGCAGCGCATTGCGCGCCCTGGCGGCGCGCGAGCGGGATCGGCGTCTGATCGCCTACGACCCCAACGTGCGCCTCAATGTCGAACCCGACCTTGCGCACTGGCGGGCAGTGGTGGAGCAAATGGTGTCGATCGCGCACCTGGTCAAGGTGAGCGACGAGGACCTTGGCCTGCTCTATCCGGCCGAAACACCGGAGCAGGTCGCGGCGCGATGGTTGGCCCAGGGCGCCGCGCTGGTGGCCGTGACGCGCGGCAGCCACGGCGCAAGCGCGTGGACCCGCGCCGCGCAAGCGGACGTGCCGTCGCCCGAGACGAAGGTGATCGACACGGTCGGCGCGGGCGATACCTTCCAGGCCGCGTTGCTGACGTGGCTCGACGAGCACGGCGCGCTCACGCCCGAAGCGCTGTCGAACCTGGATGCCGCATCGCTCGATACCCTGCTGCGGTTTGCCGCGCGCGCCGCCGCAATCACCTGTTCACGCCGCGGGGCGGACATGCCTCGGCGCGCTGATCTGGATTGAGCGAGGCCGGTCAGCGCGCGCTGAAGCGCTCGATGAATGCTTCGACCCCGACGATAGGAAATGTCGTCGTGCCCGCCATCACGAGAAGATCGCGGTCACCGGTAACGAGCATCGCGTTTCCCGCCGCCGCAAGCTGGAGAAACGGCATGTCGAACGGATCGCGGCAGTCGGGCACGGCCGGCGGCGGATCGGGCAGTACCAATACGGTGGCGTAGGGCAGATAGTCGGCCAGCAGTTCTTCGCGCTCCTCGGGCGAAAGCCGGAACTTCGGATACGCGAGCACCCGAACCAGTTCGCCCGCCGTCGCGGCGCTCACCAGCGGCGAGCACGCGCGCTGCTGCCACAAGCCGCGCAACATCCGGGTCGCGGGACCGCCGAACAGCAATGCCGAAAGAACCACGTTGGTGTCGAACACCACAGGCCTGGTGGCCACGCCACTCATGCCTTGCGCTTGGGCTTCGTCGGGGTCGGCTTGCCCGGCCGTGCAGGCTTGATCGCATAGGCGGCATCGGGCTCCGCCGCGATCGGCGCCGACCGCGCAGCCGTCTGGCGGGCCCAGTCGATGGCGCCTTGCACGTCGTCACTGGTCAGGCCCAGCGCCGCCAGCTTGGCGCGAACCGCGTCGCTGCGCTGGATCCGCACGGGAGTCAGCACGATCTGGCCTTCACGCACCTCGACGTCGAAATATTCGGTCGCGCCGATCTGATCCGTCACGCTGCGAGGCAGCGTCAGCTGATTCTTGGAGGTCATCTTGGCGAGCATGGGAAATTCTTGAAGTAAGGAATCCTTACTTTAAGGCGACGCGCTCTATCCGGTCAACCCGCCGCCCTTCAACCACAGCGGAAGGTACGACTAGAGGAAGGACGCCTGTGGCGACTCGGAGCCGGCGGCCGCCGACGGCTCGCCGTGCGACACGTCGCCGCATTGCGCGCGTTGGCGCAAGGCGTGCTCCATCACGACCAGCGCCAGCATCGCCTCGGCGATCGGCGTTGCACGGATGCCCACGCAGGGGTCGTGTCGGCCCTTGGTGACGACTTCGACCGGCTGGTTGTTCACGTCGATGGACTGGCGTGGACTGATGATCGAACTGGTCGGCTTGATCGCGATGCTCACGTCCAGGTCCTGGCCCGTGGTGATGCCGCCGAGCACGCCGCCGGCGTTGTTGCTCAGGAAGCCTTCGGGCGTGATCGAGTCACCGTGGGTGGTGCCTCGCTGCGTCACGCTGGCAAAACCGGCGCCGATCTCCACGCCCTTGACGGCGTTGATGCCCATCATCGCCCAGGCAATGTCGGCATCCATCTTGTCGAAGAGGGGCTCGCCCAGCCCCACGGGCACGTTCGACGCGGTCACGCGGATGCGCGCGCCACAGGAATCGCCGGCCTTGCGCAGCGCATCCATGTAGGCCTCGAGCTTCGAGACATCGGCGACAGGCGCGAAGAATGGATTGTTCGGCACATGCTCCCAGCTTTCGAAGGGAACGACGATTTCGCCGATCTGCGTCATGCAGCCGCGAAAAATGGTGCCGTACTTCTCGAAGAGCCACTTCTTGGCCACGGCGCCCGCAGCCACCATCGGTGCGGTCAGCCGAGCGGACGACCGCCCGCCGCCGCGCGGATCGCGAATCCCGTACTTCTTCCAGTAGGTGAAGTCGGCATGGCCGGGCCGGAATTGCTGCGCAATCTGGCCGTAGTCCTTGCTGCGCTGGTCTGTGTTCTGGATCAGCAGCGCGATCGGCGTGCCGGTGGTCTTGCCCTCATACACGCCGCTGAGAATCTGCACGGCATCGGGTTCGTTGCGTTGGGTGACGTGCCGGCTGGTGCCGGGCCGACGGCGATCCAGGTCCCCCTGAATGTCCGCCTCACTCAGAGCCATCCCCGGCGGGCACCCATCAATCACGCACCCGATCGCAGGCCCATGGGACTCGCCAAAGTTGGTAACTGCGAAAAGGGTGCCAAAAGTATTGCCGCTCATAGCGCCGGATTATCCCAACAAAGCTGGAACGCACGCCGGTCGCCAGAAACACCGTGGAGCCGGCTTCGCCGGGCCGCCGGTGGGTTGGTGTAATTTTTGCGTGCTGCGGCGCAGCATCCCCACTCTCAACTTGATAGGAACGCACATGCTGGACAAAACCGACACGAAGTTTTCCCACGTCAAGCCGGGCGACACCGAATACGTCTCGGGTGGACTGCGCGACTTCTTTCTCTATCGCGACCTGGGCATTGCCGACGCCACCCACGGCAAGGTCATCGCGCACCTCGTCAAGGCCAACATGGCACCGGAAACGGGCACCGGCTGGCACCGGCACGAGGCAGACTTCCAGATCGTCATCATGGTGAAAGGCTGGGCGCGCTTCATGTACGAGGACAAGGAAACGCTGGTCGAAGCCGGCGACGTCGTGCATCAACGCCCGGGCATCCGGCATTACCTGTTCGACTATTCGCCCGACATGGAGTACCTGGAGATCGTCTCGCCGGCCGACTTCAAGAGCGTCGACGTCGAGCCGGCCTGCGAGGTCCCGGCACCCACCCCTTGGAAATAGAGAAGAGATCAATCCACCGGGGCTGAGTCAAAATCGCCGGATGCCCGCTCAGCCCCTGCCCCCGCTCAATCGCCAGTTCATCGCTCATTTCGGGGAAATGGGCAGCAAGTGGGGCATCAATCGAACGGTCGGCCAGATCTATGCGCTGATCTTCATCTCCGAGCGCGGGCTCAACGCCGACGAGATTGCCGAACTGCTGGAGTTCTCGCGCTCGAACGTGAGCATGGGCCTCAAGGAATTGCAGGCATGGCGGCTGGTGCACCTGCGCCATCATCCGGGCGACCGCCGCGAATACTTCGAAGCACCCTCCGATGTATGGGAAATCTTTCGCGTGCTGGCCGAGGAACGGCGGCGCCGCGAAATCGAACCCACGCTCTCGATGCTCCGCATGGCGATGCTCGAAGAACCCACCTCCGACGAAGAGCGCCATGCCCAGCAACGCATGCGCGAGATGCACGACCTGATCGACCGACTCATGACCTGGTTCGACGACGTGCAGCGCCTCGCCCCCGAGACCGCCATGCAACTCATGGGCATGGGTGCCACGGTGACCAAGGTCCTAGGCCTCAAGGACCGCCTGACCGGCGCCAAGAAGGAAAAGCCCGCCCCGTAGGCGCCGGCCCATTCCAGAAACACCGCGGAACCGGCTTCGCCGGGCCGCTGGTGTTGCCCCCGGTGAGGGGGTGGGCGGCTACACGAAGTGAGCAACCTGGGGGAGAGTCAGGGCTTGTCTAGTTTGTCGTGCCGGATGGCCTCGTCGTCCATCAATTCGTACCACATCGCATTGAGCACCGCGAAGGTCGCGGCGAGCGGTAATCCCAAAATCCAGGCGAAGTACCACATGGATGAATTCCTCGGTTGATGGTTGGATGTGATCAGTAGGCGTGGCCGCGGTCTTCGCGGATCGCGTCGGCGTCCACCTTGCCTCGCAGCACGTGATAGACCCAGCTGGTGTAGGCCAGGATGATCGGAATGAAGATCACGGTCACCACCAGCATGATGAAGAGCGTCAGATGGCTGGACGAGGCGTCGAACACCGTGAGACTCGCGCGCGGGTCGATCGACGACGGCAGGATGAACGGGAACATCGACACGCCGACGCTCAGGATGATGCCCGCGATGCTCAGCCCGCTGGCCAGCAGCGTCATGATCTCGGCACGGCTGCGCAGCCCGATGAACGCCAGGAGCGCGCCTGCGAGCCCCACGCCCGGCACCACATACAGCAGCGGCTGCGCCTCGTAGTTGGTGAACCAGGCGCTGGCATGCACCTCCACCGTCTTGAGCATCGGGTTCGACGGCCCGTCCACCGGCAATGCGCTCGTCACGCGATAGCCGTCGACGAAGGACCACAACATGAACCCGGCCAACGCATAGAGAACGACGGTCGCCAGCGCCGCGGCGCTTCCGTAGCCGCGTGCGCGATCTGCGACAGGCCCCGTGGTCTTCAACTGCAGCCAGGCGGCACCGTGCATCATCAGCATCGCGACCGACAACAGTCCGCACAGCAGCGCGAACGGGTTGAGCAACCCGAAGAAGGAACCGTCATAGAAGATGTGCATGTCGGTCCCGAAGCGGAACGGCACGCCCTTGAGCACGTTGCCCATCGCGACGCCGAAGATCAGCGAAGGCACGAAGCCGCCGATGAAGAGCGCGATGTCCCAGCGCGTGCGCCAGGCCCGGTCGTCGCGCTTGCCCCTGAACTTGAAGGCGACCGGCCGCAGGATCAGCGCGGCAAGGATCGCGAACATCGCGAGGTAGAAGCCCGAGAACGACACGGCGTAAAGCTGCGGCCAGGCCGCGAAGATGGCGCCACCGCCCAGGATCAGCCAGACCTGGTTGCCCTCCCAGACGGGGCCGACGCTGTTCACGATCACGCGGCGCTCCAGGTCGTTGCGGCCCGCGAAGGGCAGCAGGATGCCGGTGCCAAGGTCGAAGCCGTCCGTCACGGCAAAGCCGACCAGCAGCACGCCGAGCAGCAGCCACCAGACGACGCGCAGGAATTCGTAGGAAAGCAGTGTGTGAAGAATCATTGTGGTGCTCCGTTGCTCCGTATCAGTCGGCGGCGAGAGGCTTGCGCGTCAGCGCGGCCACTTCAGGATCGGCTTCGCCGCGATAGACGGACGGCGCGGGCGTCGGACCTTCCTTGGGCCCCTTGCGGATGGCCTTGAGCATCAGCTTCATCTCGATCACGATCAGGATGGTGTAGATCAGCACGAAGCCCAGGATCGTCAGCAGCACCGTCATGGCACCGAGGTTCGACACGGCCACCGCGGTCGGCAGCACGCCCTCGATCACCCAGGGCTGGCGGCCGACTTCGGCCACGATCCAACCCAGCTCGGCAGCAATCCACGGCAGCGGAATCGCGAAGACCGCAACCTTGAGCAACCAGGGATAGGCATCGAGCTTTCGCCGTGTGGAGAGCACGAAGAACGTGGCCGTGAGCACGATGAAGAACATGCCAAGCCCGACCATGATGCGGAAGGACCAGTAGAGCTCGGCCACGGCCGGCATCGTGTCCCATGCCGCCTTGGATATCTGCTCGGGCGTGGCCTGTCTCGGATCGTCCACGTAGCGTTTGAGCAGCAGCGCATAGCCCATCTCGTTGCCGAAGTTTTCGAAGTCCGCGCGGACTTCGGGCGGGATGTTCGTGTCGCTGCCCGCTTCGCGGATCTTCTGCAGCGCGTCGTAGGCCTTGAGGCCGTCGTGGATGCGCACCTCGGCGCGCTGCACCAGTTCGTCGATACCCGGGATCACCGTGGTCAGCGAACGCGTTCCGATCAGGCCGAGCAGCATCGGGATATGGACCGCGAAGTGTGTCTCGCGCGTGCGCTGGTCGGGAAATCCGAAGGCGGTGAAAGCGGCCGGCGCAGGTTCGGTCTCCCACATCGCTTCGAGCGCCGCGACCTTCATCTTCTGGTGTTCGGTGGAAAGGTAGCCGCTTTCGTCGCCCAGCACGACCACCGACAAGGAGGCCGCGAGACCGAAGGATGCGGCGACCGTCATCGAGCGCTTCGCGAGTTGCAAGTGACGTCCCTTGAGCACATACCACGCCGATACACCGAGCACGAAGATGGCCGCGACCGTGTAGCCCGCCGACACCGTGTGCACGAACTTGGCCTGCGCCACCGGATTGGTCAGCACCGCGGCGAAGTCGGTGACTTCCATGCGCATCGTCTGCGGGTTGAAGGCCGCGCCCACGGGGTTCTGCATCCAGCCGTTGGCAATGAGGATCCACAGCGCCGACAGATTGGAGCCGATGGCCACCAGCCAGGTGACGATCAGGTGCGCCACCTTGGACAACTTGTCCCAGCCGAAGAAGAACAGGCCGACGAAGGTGGCTTCGAGAAAGAAGGCCATCAGCCCTTCGATGGCCAGGGGCGCCCCGAACACATCGCCCACGTAATGGCTGTAGTAGCTCCAGTTCATGCCGAACTGGAACTCCATGACGATGCCTGTCGCCACGCCCATCGCGAAGTTGATGCCGAAGAGAATGCCCCAGAACTTCGTCATGTCGCGCCAGATGACTCGGCCCGTCATCACATAGACGGTCTCCATGATCGCGATGAGCACGGAGAGGCCGATGGTGAGCGGCACAAAGAGAAAGTGGTAGAGCGCCGTGAGCGCGAACTGCAATCGTGAGAGAGCGACGATATCGAGGTCCATGGGGTTCCTTTCGTGTTCTTGCGTGACGTTTGGACTCAATCGGGCCTGAGCGCACTCAATGCCGCGTCGAATGCCGGCGTGCCGCGCTGGAGGTCGGCCACGATCCGGCCTCCCTGCATGCAGACCAGGCGGTCCGCCAGCACGGCCTCGCGCCGCAGGTGGGTCGCGACCAGGAGGGTGCGTCCTGCGGCCTCGACGTCGAGGCGCTGCAACACATCGTGCGCAGTCGCAGTGTCCAATGCTTCCGTGGGTTCGTCCAGCAGCCAGATGGGTACGTCGCGCAGTAGCAGCCGAGCCAGCGCCAGCCGCCGGGATTGCCCGCCGGAGAGGCCCAAGCCGCCTTCTCCGAGCAAGGTGTCGTATCCCGAGGCCATGGCCTGCACTTCGTGCGCAAGGCCCGCCGCCGTCAGCGCGGCCTGGAGCCGCGCGTCGTCCGCGTCGGGATCGGCCAGCCGCAGGTTGTCGCGAAGGCTGTCCTGGAAGAGTTCGGTGCGTTGCGTCAACAGGCAATGGGGCCGGATGCTGACCCCGCCCGACTGCGCCGCGAGATCGCCCGAGAGGACCGCGAGCAGCGTCGACTTGCCCGCGCCGGACGGTCCGATCAGCGCCACGCGTTCGCCGTCGGCCAGGGTCAGGGTGATGTCGTGCAACGCGGCCACGCGGCTGCCGGGATGGGCCGCGCTGACATTCGCCAATTGCAGCGCACCGCAGTCGTCAGCGGCGCGAGCAGGCTGCGACGTGCGCGATTGCCGAGTTGCCATCCGAGGCGCCAATCGCCTTGCCGCCAGCCATGCACGGCCGGCCTCGAGCGCACCGCGACGCAAGGCGGCGAAAGGCTCGACGGCAGTGAGCGCGACCAGCAGCGCCAGAGCTGCCGCAGATGCGCTGATGGCACCTTCGCCCGCCAGCGAGCCGACCGCCAGCAACACCGCCGCCAGCGTCAACGTGCCGACCATGCTGTAGGCCATGCCGGCACCGATTTCGAGGCGATTGAGCGTCAGGTCGGCCTGTGCGAGATGGCGGTCGGCTGCTGCCAGCGATTCGCGCTGGGCGTCGATCCTGCCGGCCATCACCAGTTCTGTCTGCCCTGCCACCAGATCCACGGCACGGGAACGCAGTGCTTCCATGGCCTGTGCCCGCCGAACCGCTGCGGGACGCGCCCTTGAAGCCATCACCAGCGCAATGCCCCAGCCCGCGGCGATCAACCAGAGCGCGAGCACAAGGCCCATCCAGGGACGCATCGCCCCGAGCACAATGCCCGCCAGCATGGCGGCACCGAGCGCTGCGCCTGCGGGAACGAGCATGCGCAGATAGAACGATTCGAGCGCGTCGATGTCGGCCGTGAGACGGAAGAGCACCCGTGCCGGCCGCACCAGCAATTGCCGGGCAGCCGCCGGCTCGGCCCAGCCGCGGAACAGGCGCTCGCGCAGCGCTGCCAGCACGCCGAAGGTCGCGTCATGGGTGACCAGTCGCTCGCCATAGCGCGAAGCCGTGCGGCCCAGCGCCAGCAAGCGGATGGCGGCGGACGGCATGAACACGTCGAAGCGAATCGCCGTCGCGGCCTGCAGCCCCGCAAGGGCCGTGGCCGTGATGAACCAGCCCGAGAGGCCGAGCAGCGCCATGCCCATCAGCACGGTCAGCGCAGCCAGCGCAGCACCGAGTGCGAGTTGGCGCGGCTCCGCGGCAAGGAAGTGCGTCAACACAGGGCGAACGTCGCGCCATCGCTTCATGCCGCCTCCTTCGCCGGCATGGCGTCGAGGCGGATCACGCGATTCATTCGCGCCGCCAGCACGGGATCGTGCGTCGCTGCGATCAGCGTCTTGCCGCGTGCGAGTTCGATCAGCGCGTCGGCCACGCGCTCTGCGGTGTAGGTGTCGAGGTGCGCGGTCGGCTCGTCGACCAGCAAAAGGTCAGCGCCCGGATGCGCGGCCAGGCGGGCCAGCGCAAGTCTCACGGCCTCGCCGCCGGAAAGACCGCTACCGCCCTCCCCCAAAGACATCCCGGGATGCGCCTGGGCGACGTCGTCCAGCACGGCGAACTGCATCGCGGCCTCGACGTCGGATGCCTGCACGCCGGCACGCCCCAGCGCCACATTGGCATGCACGGTGCCCGCGAAAACGTGCGGCTTCTGACCCATCCACGCCATGCGGCCGCGCAACGTAGTCACCGTGCGATCCGACAGTGGCACGCCGCCGACGATGATCTCGCCTTGCCGCGCGGGCACGAGACCGGCGATGAGGCTCAGCAAGGCCGTCTTGCCGCAACCACTCGAGCCCATCAATGCAACGTGCTCGCCCGCGGCCACGCGCAGGTCGTAGCCTTCGAAGAGGATGTCTCCGCCCGGTTGCGAGAAATGCAGATCGCGAATGCGCAGCGAAGGCGCTCCCGGCGCGGCCAGGCCATGCGCAGACGTCGGTGTCCGCGTGCCGGGCAACAGGACGCCATCCCGTGCAAGTCCGTCGAGCGAAGCAAGCGCCGCTTCGCCTGCAGCGCGGTCGTGCCACACGGCGGACAGTTCCCGCAGAGGTTCGAAGAATGCGGGCGCCAGCAGGAGGATGAACATCCCCTCGCCGAGGCTCAGTCGCCGGCCCCAGGTCCCGAACTCGAACGTGCCCAGCAGATGGAAGCCGACGTAGGCCGCGACCATCGCGACACCCAGCGCGGAGAACAACTCCAGCACGGCAGACGACAGGAAGGCAATGCGCAACACGTGCATCGTGCGCTCGCGAAGGCTTTGCGCCGCCTCTCCGAGACGCTTCGCGGTGGCATCGACCGCATCGAGTGCGCGCAGCGTCGCCAGCCCGCGCAGTCGATCGAGCAGGAAGGCGCTCATCCCTCCCATCTCCACCATCTGCGCCTCGCTGGCGGCCCTGGCGCGCCATCCGACGATGGCCATGAAGACCGGAATGAGCGGCGCCGCGATCAGCAATATCGCCGCAGCGGTCCACGAGAGACTCGCCACGGCCACCAGGATCACGACGGGCACGACCGTCGCGCGCCAGCGAGCCGGCCCATAGCGCACCAGGTACGGCACCACGGCCTCGGCCTGCTCCGCGATCACGCTGGCTGCGAGGCCGGAGGCCGGCCGCGCGCTGTCGACCGGCGAACGCGCTGACAGCGCTTCTGCCACCTGCACACGCAGTTGCGACAGACGGGATCGCGCCACCGAATAGACCCGGCGCGTGCCCCACGCCTCGCATGCCGCGCGCAATAGCCCGAACAGCAGGATGCCCGCCGCCGGCAGCAGCACCGCACCGATGCCTTCGCCGGCGCCCAGCCGCTGCACGGCCCACGCCAACAGACCCGCCTGCGGCAACCAAAGTAGCGCCGCGACACCTTGGACCAGATTCCCCAAGCCGCGAGCGTCAAGCGCACGCAGGCCGGCAATGGGCGGGATGGGAGGATTCACAGCGTTGTCTTGGAATTTCAGTATTTACTGAAAACTCAGCAATCATAGGTGATATCGCACTCTCGCCAATCTTGATGCCAAAAGCCCTTTGGAGCATGCCAAATCTCGATGACGCAACCGCTAAGCTAGGGACGATCGACGGAGAAAAGAAATTGAAGATCCTTTCCATCACACCCACGTACTTCCCCGAAGTGGGCGGTATCGAGTCCGTGGTGCGAGAGCTTGCCGTCCGCATGTCCGGCAACGGCATGCAGGTCGATGTGGCGCATGTGTCGCCCAAGCATGCAGCCTATTCCGTGAGCGGCATGGACGGCATCAACGTCTACCGGATCCCGGTCACCGGCAATCGGCTGGTGGGTTACGCGCGCGGCTTCGGCAGCCTCGCAGCCGGTTACGACCTGCTGCACGTGCACGACCCGCAATTGATGATGCTCACCGGCAATGTGCTGCTTCAATCCCGAGCCATTCCAGCCATCCTGAGCACGCACGGCGGGTTCCGCCACACTCGCCAGCACCAGGCATTCAAGTGGGCACACGAGCATTTCCTGATGCGCCCGCTGCTGGGTCACTACCGCCGGGTTCTCGCGGTCAGCCAATCGGATGCCGAGTACTTCGGCCGCTACTCAGGCCACGTCGACCAGTGCGACAACGGCATTGCCTTCTCGAAATTCCAGCGCGGACGCATCACTGGCGCACCGGATCCCACGAAGTGGATCTACTGGGGCCGTTGGTCTCGCAACAAGCGCATCGACGCGGTGATCGACGTTGTCGCCCAGGCTCGTGACCAAGGGGTCGCCATTGATCTCCTCGTCGCAGGTCCCGACTTCGACCATCTCGGGGACGGCTTCAAGGCAAAGATCGAGGCGCTCCAGCTTGGCGGCTCGATCAAGCTGCATCCCTACATCGAAGACGCTTTGCTCATCCAGGCGTTGCAGCAACGCTCGGTGTTCATCACGGGCAGCGAGTACGAAGGCTTCGGCGTGGGCATCCTCGAAGCCATGGCTGCAGGCAAGATCGTGATCTGCCGCGACATGGAGCCTGTCAACGGCTTTGTCCAACGCGACGTCAACGGCTTCTTCCTGGATTTCGACGGCAGCGCCAAGGACCTCGCAGTCGTGCGCGAAGTCGCGAGCCTCGGCGCGGAACGTTGCATTGAAATGTCCAACGCCGCGCAAGCGACCGCCAAACACTACGACTGGGAATCCGTCGCCGAGCGATTCTCGGAGCACTACGCCAAGGCGCTGGGCAGCCGTTAGGGCCTGTTCACACTACTTCCGGGGATCGCGTTGCCGTGCAAAGGGGCTGGATGCAAGGCGCCCGCGCGCAGCAAGGCTTTGGCCTTGCAAGCGTGGGCAACGCCGCAGACGGCCCCTTTGCACGACAACCCGAAGGGAAGGTATGC
>NZ_JBFTJF010000018.1:0-120271 GCF_056395305.1 Variovorax sp. 10L426
ACTCGAACAACCTGGTGAACGTGACCGACTACGCCGGCAAGGCCATCCGCAGCTACTCGAACAACCTGGTGAACGTGACCGACTACGCCGGCAAGGCCATCCGCAGCTACCGCTACGGGCCGGTGGTCTTCTCCGACGGCGGCGCCTGCCCGGCGCCCAACGGATGCCCGATCAGCGGCAGCGTGGCCGAATACGGCGGCGCCCTGACGCTGCCCGGCAAGCCCTTCCAGATGACGTCGTCCAACGTGCCCTGACGCCTGCGCCTGCCAAGCAAGAAAGCCCGCCCCGTGCGGGCTTTTTTTTTGGAAACGCGGATGCGCCTGCAAGGACGAACCCAAACCCGTACAGTCCCCTGCACCTTGCCTGGAGATCACTGCATGAATGATTCGTCCCCGTACACGCCGCCCACCGTCTGGGCCTGGAACAAGGAAAACGGCGGCCGCTTTGCGAATATCAACCGACCGATCGCGGGGCCGACCCACGACAAGGACCTGCCGGTCGGTCGACATCCGCTGCAGTTGTATTCGCTGGCCACGCCGAACGGCGTCAAGGTCACCGTGATGCTGGAAGAACTGCTGGAACTGGGCCATCGCGGCGCCGAGTACGACGCCTGGCTGATCCGGATCAATGAAGGCGAACAGTTCGGCAGCGGCTTCGTGGCGATCAACCCGAACTCCAAGATCCCGGCCCTGCTGGACCGCAGCGGCCCGACGCCGGTGCGCGTGTTCGAATCCGGCGCGATCCTGCTGCATCTGGCCGAAAAGTTCGGGGCCTTTCTTCCGACCCGTGTTCCGGAGCGCGCCGAATGCCTGTCGTGGCTGTTCTGGCAGATGGGCAGTGCGCCGTTCCTCGGTGGCGGGTTCGGCCACTTCTATGCCTACGCACCGACCAAGATCGAGTACGCCATCGATCGGTACGCGATGGAGGTCAAGCGTCAGCTCGACGTGCTGGACCGGCATCTCGCGGAGAAGCCGTACCTGGCGGGGAACGACTATTCGATCGCCGACATGGCCATCTGGCCCTGGTACGGCACGCTCGTCAAAGGCCAGCTCTACGAGTCAGGCGAGTTCCTTCAGGTCGAGGAATACAAGCACGTCCTGCGCTGGACGGACCAGATCGCCAAGCGCCCCGCCGTGCAGCGCGGCCGCATGGTCAACCGCACCTGGGGCCAACCGGCCAGCCAGTTGCACGAGCGCCATGACGCCGCAGATTTCGATACGCAAGGCACCGACGATGATCACTCTCTATGACTGCGCCACGGCACCGAGCCCGCGCCGCGCTCGCATCCTTCTCGCCGAAAAAGGTGTCGCCCATGAAACAGTCCAGGTGGACCTGAGAAACAACGAGCAACTCGGCGACGCCTTTCGAAAGGTGAACCCGCAATGCACGGTGCCCGTGCTGCACACCGACGAGGGGCTGCTGCTGACCGACAACGCTTCGATCACGGCCTACCTCGAGGCACGCTATCCGGCACCGCCCTTGCTGGGACGCACCCCCCAGGAAAAGGCCGAGATCGCCAGTTGGAACTGGCGCATCGAATTCGAGGGACTGCTGTCCATCGCAGAGGCCTTGCGCAACAGCGCACCCGCCCTGGCCAATCGGGCGCTGCCCGGGCCGGTGGACTATCCGCAGATTCCTGAACTGGCGCAGCGTGGCCTGGCCAAGGCGCAGCAGTTCTTCGTCACCCTCAACGACCGCCTGGCCGACCGGGACTTCATCGCCACGGACCGACTCAGCATTGCCGACATCACCGCGGTGGTGGCCGTCGACTTCGCGCGCGTGATCAAGGTCAAGCCGGGCGAACAGCACCCGCACCTGCTGCGCTGGCGGTCGGCCATGGCGCAACGGGCGCCGATGTCACTCTAGGGAGGGCACGCAAATGATCGTCAAAGGCGGTTGTCATTGCGGCAACATTTCCTTCAAGCTCACCTGGGAGCCGGATCCTGCGGAAATTCCGGCGCGTGCGTGCGGATGCTCGTTCTGCACCCGGCACGGCGGTGTCTGGACTTCGAACCCCGGCGGTGCGCTCGGCGTGACTGTGGCCGACCCCTCGCTTGTTTCCAGGTACTTTTTCGGAACACGCACGGCCGACTTCCATGTCTGCGCCCGCTGCGGCGTCGTGCCCCTGGTGACCAGCACGATCGATGACCACACTTACGCCGTCGTGAACGTGAATACGTTCGACAACGTGGACCCATCCCTTCTTCGCCGCACGCCCACGTCCTTCGACGGAGAGAGCCTCGCGTTGCGACTGGCACGCCGAAAACGCAACTGGATCGCCGACGTTCAGTTTTTTTCCTGAGGCGCATCCGCCAGCAAGTGCGTCAGCATCCTCCGCGCATTCAACGGTAGCTCGTCCTCGCGGCGAACGCATGCCAGCAGATGCCGCGCCGCCCACGCGTCGGTGATCGCGATCCGGCTTGTCTTCATCGGCTCGGCGCATCGGTCCGCCGCGGCCTTCGGCACGATACCGACGCCGACGCCCTGCTCGACCATGCGGCACATGCCCTCGAAACTGCGCACGCGCACGCGATAGACCAGCCGCTTGCCCAGCCGCCTCGCATGCAGCGCGATATGCGCCTCCAGCGGACTGCCCTCCGCCAGGCCCACGAACTCGCAGTCGACCAGTTCCGCGAGCGTCACACGACGCCGACGTGCGAGCCGGTGACCGCGCGGCACCACCAGCACCAGATCATCGCGCCGGAACATGAAGTGCTGCAGGCCCTCGACATCGACCGCGTCGGAGACGATGCCGATGTCGCAAAGGCCCGCACGCACCGCGTCCACGATGTCGATGCTGGGCTGCTCCTCCAGGTCGACGGAGACGCGCGGATTGCGCGCAAGAAAGCTGGTCAGGGCCTCGGGCAGGTGCTCGGTCATGGCGGAGGTGTTGCAAAGCAGGCGCACGTGGCCCTTCAGCCCTGTTCCGTATTCGCTCAGTTCGCCGCGCATGCGCTCCATCTGAATCAACACGAGCCGCGCATGGTGCACCAGCGTGCGGCCGGCTTCGGTGGGCTTCACGCCCTGCTTGGCGCGCAGCAATAGCGGGGTGCCGAGCGAATCCTCCATGCCGATCACGCGCTGGCTGGCGGAAGCCAGCGTCATGTGCGTCTGCACGGCGCCGCCGGTGATGGTGCCGTTCTCGACGATGTTGACGAAGAGCCGCAGGTCGGTGAGATCGAAACGCATGGGCCGCAAGGTAGCACAGCCATCCTCAGTCCACGCCTGAGGATGGGTCCATGAGATCCGCATTTTCGGCGGCGTTCATTTTCGCGAGACTGGCGGCATGTTTTCTTCTCACAGTCTCGCGGTATGGGCCCTCGTAGCCGCAGTCTTCGTCCTCGCCGGCGTCGTCAAGGGCGTGATCGGGCTGGGATTGCCGACGTTGTCGATGGCGCTCCTCGCGCTGTGGATGCCGCCGGCCGAAGCCGCGGCTTTGCTGATCGTGCCCTCGCTGGTGACCAATGTCTGGCAATTGCGACCCTGGCCGTCCGTGGCCCCGATCGCGCGGCGACTCGGCGGCATGCAGTTGGGCGTCGTCGCTGGCACGCTGGCGGGCGCGTGGTGGTTCGGTGCACCGGCCGGCGCGGGCGCGACCATCGCCCTCGGCGTGGCCCTCGCCGCGTATGCCGCCTGGGGTCTGCTCGGTCGAAGCGTGCACGTATCGGCGGACAGCGAACGCTGGCTGAGCCCACTGACGGGCGCGCTGACCGGTGCGGTGACCGCCCTCACCGGCGTGTTCGTGCTCCCGGCAGTGGTCTATCTGCAGGCCTTGAGCCTCTCGCGCGACGAATTGATCCAGGCGATGGGTTTGTCGTTCACGACATCCACGCTGGCGCTCGCCGTCGCCCTGGCCGGCCAGCACGGCTACTCGATGCCGCTCGCAGGCGCGTCGGTCGCGATGCTGTTGCCGGCGCTGTGCGGCATGGCGGCGGGCCAATGGGTGCGATCCCGACTGTCGGTGCGGCTCTTCAGGCGCTGCTTCTTCATCGGGCTCGCGCTGCTGGGCGGCTACATGGTCGCGCGAGGATGACGCCGCGCCGCGGCCAAATCGGCCGCAAGATGAACAGGTTGCGCGTTGCGGATTACCTTTCTAGCATCTCCTGGCACGGACGCACCCGAATGCTGGCGCGCCGACCCAAGGAGCAGGCATGCAGCGTTTCGGCAAACTGGCAGCGGCGGGCATGATCGCGATCGGCGCGATCGCATGCACGGGCACATCCACGGAAGCGATGGCCCAAACGTCCAAGGCCGCGCCCGCCCCGGACGCACTGGCGGACGACTCGTCCACCCTCTCCTGTGCAGACTTCAACGCGGCAGCCGCGCAGGTGACGCCCGCAAAGAACGCCACGGCCGCGCAGAAGCGAACGGCCGTGGACGCCCAGGACTACATCGGCACCGGGATGGTCTGGCTCCATGGCTATCTCACCGGCCGCAAGGGCGCCGAGGTCGGCAAGCTGACGCGCGAATGGGTGGAGGTGAACGTCGCCAAGCTCGGCAAGGAATGCGCTGCCGCCACCGACCCGACCCACACGCTGCTGGTCGACCTGATCGTCAAGCCATGAAAATCTCCCCTGCCCTCACCCTCGCGCGCTGCGCGGTGATCCTGCTGGCGCTGGCCGCTGGCGAGAGCGATGCGCAACGCCACGGCAGCCGTCATCGCCACCACAACAACTGGAACAACCACTGGCACAACGACTGGGACAACCGGCGCGACGCGCGAAGAGCAGGCGTCGTCACCGGTGTCGTCGCGGGCGGGATCGCAGGCTCGGCGGCGCGGAACCGGGCCGACCAGCGCTACGCCGACTGCCTGTGGGCCACGGGCTACAGCTGGGAGTGCGATCGCCGTCGCTGGGACGACGAGATGCGCGCCCGCGAGAGCGCGCGCAGAACCGCCGTCGTGGCCGGCGTCGCTGCCTACGCGATCGTCCGGAACTGAAATTGACATCGCTCGCCAGCGACGAAGCCTCGACGCTGCGACGGATTCCCGCCGGCATCTGGGTTCTGGGTTTCGTCAGCCTGCTGATGGACGTCTCGTCCGAGATGATCCACGGCCTGCTGCCCATGTTCATGGTGACGGTGCTCGGGACCAGCGTGCTGGCCGTCGGGATCATCGAGGGGCTCGCCGAATCGGTCGCGCTCATCGTCAAGGTCTTCTCCGGCGTACTCAGCGACTACTTCGGGCGGCGCAAGGCATTGACTGTCGCGGGCTACGGGCTCGGCGCGCTCAGCAAGCCCTTGTTCGCGCTCAGCACGGGACTCGGGGGCATCGTCACCGCACGGCTGCTGGACCGGCTCGGCAAGGGCATCCGCGGCGCGCCGCGCGATGCCCTGGTCGCCGACATCGCGCCCGAGGACTTGCGAGGCGCCGCCTTCGGCCTGCGGCAGTCGCTGGACACGGTCGGCGCCTTCGTCGGCCCCTGTGTAGCGGTCGGGCTGATGCTCCTGTGGGCCAACGATTTCCAGGCGGTGTTCTGGGTTGCGACGGTGCCGGCCTTTCTCGCCGTGCTCCTGCTGCTCTTCGGGCTGCACGAACCCGCGCAGACGCAGATCCGCCAACGGGTCAATCCGGTCCGGCGCGAGAACGTGAAGCGGCTTCCGGCCGCGTACTGGTGGGTCGTCGGCGTGGGCGCGATCTTCACGCTGGCGGGATTCAGCGAGGCATTTCTCGTCCTGCGCGCGCAGCAGACCGGTATCCCGCCGGCCCTCGTTCCCCTCGTGATGGTGGCGATGAACGTGATCTATGCCGCTTCGGCCTATCCGTTCGGCAAGCTGTCGGACCGGATGAGTCACCGCCGCTTGCTGGGCTTCGGCCTCGTGATGCTGCTGGCGGCGGACCTCGTGCTGGCCAGCGGCCCGAACAAGTTCGCGCTGTTTGGCGGCGTGGCCCTTTGGGGCGTGCACATGGGCATGACGCAGGGACTGCTCGCCGCGATGGTCGCGGACACCGCGCCGGATGACTTGCGCGGCACCGCCTACGGCGTGTTCAACCTGGTCAGCGGCATCGCCATGCTGGTCGCCAGCACGCTGGCGGGACTGCTGTGGGACGCCTTCGGCGCTGCGGCGACCTTTCGTGCAGGCGCAGTGTTCTGCCTGGCGGCGCTGGTGGTCGCGCGCTGGCGCACCGGACCCGCATCAATACGTATTGAAAAGAAACCAAAGTACTAATAGGCTTCAGCTTTTGCATCGTCCTCGGAAGGAGTGTTGCCCATGCGAGCACTTGTATCCATCCTGGCCGGCGTCACGCTCTTCGTCAGCAGCATTGCAGTGTGGTGGTTCTACTGGCCGGTCTGGAAAGTCGAGACGAACGTTCGAAAGCAGCTTCCGGATGGCTTCACGAGCTTTTCGGGCGTGAAGTTCAACCGCACCACGGGCGCCGGCTGCGGCTACGTCAATGCCGGCAATCGCCCGGGCGCGCCCCAGGGGAAGACGCATTTCGTCCTGCTGCCGGACGGCAGCGTGAAGTTCGACCCGGCTGACCGCGTGACGGGCTCGACGCTGCAGCAGCTCGAAGCGCTGCGCAAGCACGCCGACTATCTGGCGCTGGTTTACGCGCGCTGCACCTGAGACGGCGCTATTCGTACTTCTTGCCGGTCCGCATCAGCGCCGGCGTGCCGATGACTTCGTTCAGGGCATCGAAATCCAGCATCTGCGAACGCCACGGCTGGGTGGTCCGGTGCGCGTGCAGGCTGGCGTAGTAGCCCTGCAGCGTGTGCACGACCGCGCGCGCAGTGCCGCCCGGAAAGATCGCAATCCGAAAACCGTGCGCCTGCAACGCATCCGCGTCCTGGATGGGCGTCTTGCCACCTTCGACCATGTTGGCCAGCAAGGGCACGCGTTGCGCGAATCGCCCGCACGCGGCGTCCATCTGCTCGGGTGAGCGCAGCGCCTCGATGAAGAGCGCGTCCACGCCGCAGGCCAGATAGGCCTCGGCGCGATCCAGTGCGGCGTCGAGGCCTTCGACCGCGACTGCGTCCGTGCGCGCAAGGATGAGGGTGTCGCTCGACGCGCGCGCGTCCAGCGCCGCCTTGAGCTTGCCGACCATCTCGCGCTCGGGCACCACCGCCTTGCCGTCGAGATGGCCGCAGCGCTTCGGAAAGGTCTGGTCCTCGATCTGCACCATCGCCGCACCGGCGCGCTCGAAGCCGCGCACGGTGCGCTGCGTGTTGAGCGCGTTGCCGAAGCCGGTGTCGGCGTCGACGATCACCGGCAGATTCACGCGTTCGGTGATCCGCGCGAGCGTGTCGGCGACTTCGGTAAATGTCGTGAGGCCGATGTCCGACCGGCCCAGGCGCGTGTAGGCAATCGAGGCGCCCGAAAGGTACAGCGCCTCGAAACCGGCCTGCTCGGCCACCAGCGCGCTCAGCGCGTCATAGACGCCCGGCGTCAGCACGATGTCGTTGGAGGTGAGGCGCGTCTTGAATGTCTTGCTTGTCATCGGATGCTTCCGTTGGATGAATGAGCGCCGCAGCCGTGTGCGCCGCGATGTAGCCGCCCGCGACGGCGCTCAGGAGTCCGTTGCCGGAGAGATAGCCCCAGACTTCGTCGCCGGACACGCCGCCCGCCGCGCCGCCGGCCGCGAGCAGATTGGCGAAGGGTGTGCCGTCCTGTCGCAGCACGCGCATGTCGCCCGCGACGTCGAGGCCGCCCTGCGTATGGAACAACGCGCCAGTCACCTTCACCGCGAAGAACGGCGCGGTCAGGGCACGATTGAAAACCCGTCCATCAGGCAGTGGCGACTTGTCCTGCATCGCCGCGAGCGTCCGCTCCAGCACGGCAGCGTCGCAGCCGATGCACGCCGCCAGATCGGCCGCCGTGTCGCATCGCCTCAGCGCTCCGGCTGCCTCGGCTTCGCAGAAATCGGGGAAGCCGCGCGCGAGCGCGAGCAGCGGCGTATCGAACACATTCCACGCGATGCCGCCGGCCTGTGCGAGCACGTGCACGGCTGCTTCGGAATAGCCCTGCGTCTCGTCGTGAAAGCGCCGCCCTTCGCGGTTGATCTGCACGCCGCCTTCCATCATCACGGCCCACGACATCAACGCGCCTTGCGGCGTGACCCACGAGCCGTGCCCCTGGTAGCCGCCGAGGTCGCGCAACCGCGCCCCCAGCGCCGCGCCCCACTGGATGGCGCTGCCGTCGTTGCCGACGTGGCCGCCGAAGCTGGCCTCTGCCATCTCGGGCAGCAACGCCCGCACCATGGCTGAATTGCCGCCGAAGCCGTTGCAGGCGAGAAGCAGCGCATCGCAGCCCAGCAATTCGCGATGCCCATCGGGCCTCTGGTATTCGATGCCGAGCACGCGGTCGGCGTCGTCGAGCACCAGCGTGTCGACGACCGCCTGTGTCAGGACCGGGATGCCGGCCGCTTCGACCGCCGCCTGCAGGCTCGCCATCAGGGCGGCGCCCGTCTTCTGCGGCAGCGCGTGCATGCGATGCACGCCGTGGCCGGGATACAGGAAACCATCGAGCAGGATCCAGTCGAGGCCGTGCCGCTCCTGGAGCACATCGATCGCCGGACCGACGGCCTGCGCGTAGGCATCGACCAGCACCGGGCTTGCCCGCCCGTGCGCCTTGGCCTGGATGTCCGCCGCGAAGCGTGCAGGGCTGTCATCGACAACGCCATGTGCACGCTGCACGCGGGTGCCGGGCGCGGGAATGAAGCCCGACGACAACGCCGTCGAACCGCTCGGCACGGCATCGCGTTCGAGCACGACGCAATCCACGCCGGCATCGCTCAGCATCAGCGCGGCGGTCAGCCCGCAGGCGCCGCCGCCGACGATCGCCACACCGACATGCACCTCGGCATCGATGGCGGAGGTGCGCCGGATACGGCGCGAAGACTCAACCATGGTCATGCCAATGCGCGCACGAAAGCTGTGCCATCCGTGACCTCGGCCACATTGCGCATGTCGGCCAGCGAAGTCTGGTGCCGCTCTTCACCGAAGGCCGCGCAGCCGTCGGCCAGCACCAGCGTGCGGTAGTCGCGCATGTGGGCGTCACGCACGGTGCTGGCGACGCCGCCGTTGGTCACGATGCCGCACACCGCCACGGTGTCGATGCCGGCGCGGCGGAGCACCCAGTCGAGTTGCGTGTTGAAGAAGGCGGAATACGCGACCTTGCTGACTGTGACGTCGATCAGGCCTGCGAGTTGATCGACGTTCGCCTGGCCCCAGCTTCCGGGCGCGAAATCGCCTTTGCGCAGATACGGCCGCAAGGCCTTGAGATGCGTCGACACCATGGGCTCGCCCTTGGCATCCGGCCACAGGGTGAACTGGCTCGCGACGACCATGCCGCCCGCGCTCTTGAGCGCCGCCGCCACCTGCGAAACGCGCGCGGGCAGCAACAGCGCAGGCGGGTTGGTGTCGCCGCCCCGCGCATAGGCGCCCTTGGGATCGAGGAAATCGTTCTGCAGGTCGATGATGACGAGCGCCGTCTTCGCTGCCGGGATCGATGCACCGCCGCTCATGACAGCCTCGCCAGCAAGTTGCCGTGCGCGTCGACTTCGGCGTGGAAGCCGGGCTCCAGCCACACGGTGGTGTCGGCCTGTTCGAGGATCGCGGGTCCGTCGATGCGCGTCCCCACGGGCAGTTCGAGTCGCGCGTAGCGCAGCGCTTCGTGCCATTGCCCGTCATGGAACACGCGCTGCGTGCCGAGCGGCTCGACGCTGCCCGCGCCTTCCGGCGCAAGCACGGCGAGATCGAACTTGGGCCGCACGCCGATGCGCGCATAGCGCAGGTTCATCACACGGATCGGAATGCCGTCGAGCACACGGCCGAAGGCCAAGGTATAGGCAGTCTCGAACGCGGTGCGGATCGAATCTGCCGTCAGCGGCTTGCTGCGCGCGTCTGGCAGTTCCACCGGCAGCGTGTGCGTCTGGCCGGCATAAAGCATGTCGAGCGCGACGATCTCACGCACTTCGTCGAAGCGCACGCCCGAGGAATCCAGGCGCCGCTGGCAACCGGCGGCCAGTTCGTCGATGCGCCGCTGAAGTTCATCCACGTCGAGTTCTGCAAGCGGTCGATTGATGGTCTGCACCGCGTCGTGCCGCATGTCGGCAATCACGCAACCCAACGCCGAGGTCACACCTGGATAGCGCGGCACGATGCCGGTGCCGACGCCGACCTCGCGCATCATGGCGCACACATGCAGCGCACCGCCGCCGCCGAAGGGCATGTAGGCAAAGCGTCGCGGATCATGGCCGCGTTCGATCGACACGAGCCGGATGGCCCCCGCCATGCGCGCATTCGCCACTGTCAGGATGGCCTCTGCGGCCGCGTGCACATCGAGGCCGAGCGGCCGCGCCACATGCTCGTCGATCGCCTGGCGCGACTTCTCGGCATCGAGCGCCGCGAGCAGTCCGCCGCCCAGCGGCCGGTCGGCCGCGATGCGGCCGAGCAGCACGTTGGCGTCGGTCACGGTGGGGCGCATGTTGCCCCGCCCGTAGCAGGCCGGCCCTGGCACGCTGCCTGCCGACTCGGGGCCGACCTGCAACATGCCGCTTGCATCCACCGAGGCGATGGAACCGCCGCCCGCGCCGATGGTCTCGATCTGGATCATCGGCGAGCGGATCACCATGCCGAACTCGATCGCCGTCTGCGCGGCCAGTGCAGCCTCGCCGTTGGCGACCAGCGAGACGTCGAACGAGGTGCCGCCCATGTCGCCCGTGATTGCATTCGGGAAGCCGGCCGCGCGCGCGATGGCTGCACAGGCGATGACGCCCGCCGCAGGCCCCGACAAAGCCGTGCGCACCGGCAGGTCGCTCGCCGTCTGCCGCGACATCACGCCGCCGTTGCTCTGCACCACCAGGAGTTCACCGGCGAAGCCTTGATCGCGCAAGTCGGATTCGAGGCGCGACAGATAGCCGCCCACCACCGGCTGCAACGCTGCATTGAGCGTGGCGGTCGAACAGCGCTCGAACTCGCGAATCTCGGGCAGCACTTCGCTGGCCGACGTCACGTGGGCGTTGGGCCAGATCTCGCGCACCGCCGCGACGGCGAGCCGTTCGTTCTCCGGGTTGGCGTAGGTGTTGATGAAGAACACGCACACCGCCTCGCAGCCTTCGGCGAGCAATGCCCGTGTCTCGGCGCGCACCTGGTCGAGATCGACCGGCGTGTGCAGGGTGCCGTCGGCAAGCACGCGCTCGTTCACTTCGCGCCGCAGGTCGCGCGGCACGACCGGCACGAAGCTGCCGCGCAGGCCCCAGGTCTGCGGCCGGTCGCGGCGGCGCATCTCCAGCACGTCGCGAAAGCCGCGCGTCGTGATGATGCCGGTGCGCGCCACCTTGCGCTCCAGCAGCGCGTTGGTGCCGACGGTGGTGCCGTGCACGATGGTGGCGATGGCCGCCGCCGAGTCAGCGACGCGCCCCACGCCGTTCATGAAGCCGCGCGCTTCTTCACCGCGCGTGGACGGCACCTTGACGATGCGCGCCGTGCCGCTGGCTTCGTCGAGCACGAAGAGGTCGGTGAACGTGCCGCCGACGTCGACGCCCACGACAAGGGATTCGAAGGATTTTCCTGGGGATGTCATTCGGACGCTTTCTTCTTCGGGTCGGTGGTGACGGTCACGTAGCCCATGGCCCGGTCGCGTTCACGCTGTTCGGACTGGCGCTCGGACGCGCTGCCCCACCCGCCCCCACCGGGGGTTTCGAGCCGTACGCGTTCGCCGCGAACGAGCTGGATGCCGCGCATCTTCGAAACCATCGGCGGCTCGTGCCATGCGCCCTCGTTCTCGTAGCGGAAGACGTTGACCGCGCCCGCGCCACCGCCCGCGATGCCCTTGGGCGGCGAGGTGCCGCGTTCACCGAAGACGAATACTTCGGCCTCCTTCTCCAGCAGCTCGATCTCGTAGACCGCGCCGAGCCCGCCGCGGTACTGGCCGTCGCCGCCCGAATCGGCGCGCAGCGACCATTCGGTGAAGCGCACCGGATACGCCGCTTCGAGAATCTCCAGCGGCGGAATCGTCGCGGTGGAGATCGGCGCGTTGCCGTGCGAGAGCCCGTCGCCGCCCGAATGCCCGCCATGGCCGCCGCCGAAGAAGCTGAACATCACCCAACGCTGTCCCTCGCGCCCCTTGTCGCTGCGGTGACCCGCGATCGACAGCGCGTTGATGGTGCCGTAGGCCTGTGCCACGGCGCGCGTGGGATCAGCCTTGGCCGCGGCGCTGAAGATCACGTCGATCATGCGCAGGATGGTCTCGGTGTAGCCGCCGACCGGGCGCGGCCGTTCGGCGCTGATCACCAGCCGGTCGGGGATGACGAAGTCCACCGCGTCGAGCACACCCGCGTTCGCCGGCACGTCGGGGAAGAGATGCTTGAGCGCGACATAGCAGGCCGCGATGGCCGTGGCGCGCGAGATATTGACCGGCCCCGCGCACTGCGGCGAGGTGCGCGAGAAATCGAGCAGCAGCCGGTCGCCGGCGACGGTCATGTCCAGCGCGATGGTCAGCGGGTCATTGGTGATGCCGTCGTTGTCGAGCACGTCGTCGAAGCTGTAGTGGCCGTCCGGCAGCGAGGCGATGTGCGAACGCATCAGGCGCAACGCACGGCTGCGCAGCTCGCCGAGCGCTCTCAGCACGAGATCGTCGCCGTATTCGTCGAGCAGGCCGTTCAGCCGCCGGGCGCCCAGTTCCAGCGCGGCGAGTTGCCCGTTGAGGTCGCCCCAGAGGCTGTCCGGCAGGCGCGTGTTGGCCTGCAGGATGGCGAGCACGTCGCGGTCGAGCACGCCGTCGCGCACGATGCGCACCGGCGGAATCTGCACCGCCTCCTGCCAGCACTCGGTGGCCGCCGGGTTGTAGTTGCCGGGCACCGCGCCGCCGACGTCGTGCCAGTGCGCGGCAGACGCCATGTGGCAATAGAGCTTTCCATTGCGGAAGAAGGGCCGCACCAGCTTGAAGTCGTTCGCGTGCGTGCCGCCGTCGTAAGCGTCGTTGCTGATCCAGATGTCGCCGTCGCGCATGCCGCCGCGCGGCTCGGCCGCCGCCACCGTCGCGCGCACTGCGAAGGCCATGGCGCCGACGAACACAGGCAGCCCCGACTTGCCCTGGACCAGCGTGTCGCCGGTGGTGGCGTCGTAAAGCCCATGGCAGGCATCGTGCGCCTCGGCAATGATGGGATTGAACGCGCTGCGGTAGAGCGTCGCGTCCATCTCGTCGGCCACCTGTTCGAGGCGGCCGCGCAGGACGGCGAGCGTGACGGGGTCGATCGCGGTCACGTGTGAAGGCTCAGACATCGGTTGCTTCCTTGCCAGCGCGCTGGCGTAACTGATTCATCAATCCGCCGGCGCGGACCATGTCCATGAGAAAGCCGGGCACTGGCTCGCAGGCCAGGCGGGTGCCATCCGGCGCAATCACGGCAGGAAGCGTGCTGTCGATGACAACGTGGTTGCCCTCGCGCAGCGTCTCGGCTTGCGGGCAGGTCAGCAGCAGCAGGCCGACGTTGAACGCGTTGCGGAAATACAGCCCGCTGTAGGAAGGCGCGATCACCGCCTTCACACCGAGGTGAACGAGCACGGCCGCGGCCTGCTCGCGCGACGAACCGATGCCGAAGTTCGGCCCCGCCACGATGACGTCGCCCGGTTGCACCTCGCGGGCGAATTCGGGCCGGACGGATTCGAGGCAGTACTGCGCGATGCGGTCGATGCCGTGCTTCATCGAATGACCGGGCGCGAGCAGGTCGGTATCGATGTCGGCACCCAGGCGCCAGACGCGGTGCATGGTGGCAACGGTCATGCGAGCACCTCGCGCGGATCGGCAATGCGGCCATGCAGCGCGGACGCGGCCACCGTGTAGGGCGAGCCCAGGTACACCTGCGCGGTTGCCGAGCCCATGCGGCCCTTGAAGTTGCGCGCGGTGGTGGAAATGACAGTGATGTCGTCGCCCATCGGATCGCCGTAACCCGAACAGGCGCCGCACGCGGTCGGAAAGAGCTCAGCGCCGGCATCCATCAGCACCTGCAAGACACCCTCCTCGCGCGCCTGCTCCTGGTCGCGGATGCTGGCGGGCGCGACGATCAGGCGGACGCCCGAGGCCACCTTGTGACCACGCAGCACCTGGGCCGCGGCGCGCAGGTCTTCGAGCTTGGCGCCCGTGCAGGCACCGATGTAGGCCACGTCCACGCGCGTGCCCGCGTAGCGACTCACACCGTGCGAATTGGCGGGACTGTGCGGCGCGGCGACGTGCGGTTCCAGCGCGGTCGCGTCGAAGCGATGGCGCATCATCTCGGCGCCGTCGTCGGTGAACCACGGCGCCATGTCGACATCGGGCGCACCGGCTTCGGCGAGAAACGCGGCGGTGGTGGCGTCAGGCGCAATCAAGCCGGCCTGCGCGCCCAGTTCGGCACTCATGTTCGACAGCGTCATGCGCTCCTGCATCGACAGCGCCTTCACGGCCGGGCCGGCGAACTCGACCGCCTGGTAGCGGCCGCCGTTCATGCCGAAGCGGCCGATCATGTGCAGCATCATGTCCTTGGCGGTCACGCCGGTCGGCAGCGCGCCGTCCCACCACATCTGGATGGTCTCGGGCACGCGCAGCCAGATCTCGCCGGTGACCATCACGCCGAGCATTTCGGTGCTGCCGACACCGAACATGTAGGCGCCGAACGCACCGCCCGTGGGCGAATGCGAATCGCCGCCCACGCACAGCATGCCGGGGCGGATGTGCCCATGCTGCGGCACCACCACATGGCAGATGCCCTGGCTGTCGTAGACATGCGGCAGTTGCTGCTCGCGGGCCCAGTCGCGCGCAATGCGCACGATGCGGCGCGAATCGTCGTCGCGCTCGGGCACGTAGTGGTCCATCACGAGCACGACGCGTGAGCGGTCCCAGATCTGGGCGCCAAGTTCTTCCAGCATCGGTTGGAGGCGACGCGGGCCGGAGGAGTCATGGAACATCGCCATGTCCACGGCGCAGGTCACGATCTCGCCCACGGACACGCGCTCGCGCCCGCTCGCACGCGCGATGAGCTTCTGGGCGAGGGTCTGGGCCGGAGTCCGTTCGGAAGCCATGGCGTTTACTCCGGCTTGGCGCCCGAGAACTTCACGACCTTGGCCCAGCGCTTGATCTCGCTCTGCACGAAGGCGCCGAACTCCTCGGGAGAGTTGCCGACGGGGATGGCCCCCTCGGCTTCGAGGCGGCGCTGCATCTCGGGCTGCTTGATCGCATGGCGGGCCGCGTCGCTGATCTTTCGCGTCACATCGGGCGCCATGTGGGCCGGCCCGAAGAGCCCGAACCAGGCGCTGGATTCGTAGCCCGGCAGCGTTTCCGCAATGGCTGGAACGTCCGGAAACGCAGGCAGCCGCTTCGCCGAAGTGACGCCGAGCGCCTTGAGCTTGCCGGCCTGGATGTGCTGCTGCACATTCCCCACGGCGGCGAACATCAGCTGCACCTGGCCTGCAAGCAGGTCCTGCACGGCCGGCGCGGTGCCGCGATAGGGAATGTTCACGATCTCCACGCCCGACTGCATCTTGAAGGCCTCGCCCGCCATGTGCAGCGACGAGCCGACGGAGCCGATGGCGAAGTTGAGTTCGCCCGGCTTTGCCTTGGCGAGCGCGATGAGCTCCTTCACGTTGTTCGCCCGCACCGAGGGATGCGCGACCAGGATCGACGGCGACGTCGCGACGCAGGTCAGCGCCGTGAAGTCCTTGACCGGATCGAAAGGCAGCTTCGGATAGAGCGTGGCGTTGATCGCGTGGCTGGTAAAGCTCATCAGCAGCGTGTTGCCGTCGGGCGCCGCCTTGGCGACCGCCTCGGCCGCGATGTTGCCGCCGGCGCCGGCGCGGTTCTCGACGATCACCGGCCTGCCGAGGGCCGGGCCCATGCTCGCAGCCAGCGTGCGGGCCAGGGTGTCGGTCGAGCCGCCCGCAGGCGCACCGACGAGGATGCGCACGGGCACGTTGCCCATCTGCGCTTGCACGCCGCCAGCGAGCGCGGCGGCGATGGACGAAATCAGGATGTCTCTGCGTTTCACGATGTTGTTGCCCCCTTGTGCATGAACGTTGAATTGCGGCTCAAAGGCCGAGATAGGCGCGGCGCAGCTCGTCGCTGCCCAGCAGATCCTGCGGAAGACCCGAGAAGCGCACGCTGCCGTTTTCGAGCACATAGGCGCGGTCCGCGATCTCCAGCGACTGGCCGACGTTCTGCTCGACCAGCAGCACGGCGAGTCCGCCGTCGCGAAGCTGGCGGATCAGCGTGAACATCTCCTCGACCAGCAGCGGCGACAAGCCCAGCGAAGGCTCGTCGAGGATCAGCAGCACCGGCTCCGCCATCAGGCCGCGGCCGATGGCGAGCATCTGCTGCTCCCCGCCGCTCATGGTGCCGGCGTGCTGGCGGATGCGTTCCTTCAGGCGCGGGAAGATGCCGAACACCTTGTCGAGATTGGCGGCGCGGCGCTCGCGGGCGCGCGTGAAGGAGCCAAGCTCGAGGTTTTCGAGCACGCTCAGGTTCGGAAAGACCTTGCGGCCTTCGGGCACCTGGATGAGCCCGGCCTTGACGACTTCGCGGTAGTGCGCGCCGCTCAGGTCCTGACCGTCGAAGCGAACGGTGCCGCTCCAGGCGGGGCAGAGGCCGCAAACCATCTTGTTCAGCGTCGACTTCCCTGCGCCGTTGCTGCCGAGCAGCGCGACCATCTCGCCCGCATTGACCTGCAGGTCGACGCCACGCAGGACTTCGACGCGACCGTAGCCGCCGCGCAGCGCGCGGATATCGAGCAGCGACGTCATACCGCGACTCCTTGCGCAGCGGTATTTCCGGCCGCGGCCTTGCGCAGCCGTGCGGCGGTGCCGTGGCCGAGGTAGGCCTCGACCACCTTGTCGTTCGAAGTCACCTGCGCCGGGCTGCCCTCGGCGATCAGTTGCCCTTGCGCGAGCACCCAGACATGCGACGCGAGATTCATCACGGCCTGCATCACGTGCTCGATCATCAGCACGGTCACGCCGCCGTCGGCGACGCCGCGAACCACCGGCATCATCTCGGCGATCTCCTGCGGATTGAGCCCGGCGAGCACTTCGTCGAGCAGCAGCAGTCGCGGTTGTGTCGCGAGCGCGCGTGCCAGTTCGAGCCGCTTGCGAGCGGCGACGGTGAGATCGGAGGCCGGCTTGTCGAGTTGCGCGGCCAAACCCACGCGGCTCGCGACCTCTTCCGCGCGGCGCAGCGCCTCGCTTCTGCCGCGCACGTGCAGGTGCGCGCCGACCGCGATGTTTTCACGCACCGTCTGCGCCGCGAAGGGCTTGACGATCTGGAAGGTGCGCGTCATGCCCAGCATGGCATTGCGATGCGGATCGCGCCCCGTGATGTCCTGCCCCGCGAAACGCACGGTGCCGGCGTCCGGCTTCAGAAAGCCCGACATGAGCGCGAAGAGCGTGGTCTTGCCTGCGCCGTTCGGGCCGATCAACGCGCTGAGGCTGCCCTCGCGTACGGCGAGGCTGACGTTCTGCACCGCCTTCAATCCGCCGAAGGAGCGAGAGATGCCGCTCAGGGCCAGCAGAGGCTCAGTCATGGCGGCTCCCCTTCCCTGCCCAAAGCTGCCGCACCGACAGGCCGATGCCGGCGATGCCGCGCGGCAGGAAGATCACGATCAGCACCAGCACCGTCCCGTAGATCACCATGTTGATGCCCGGCAATTCGCCGAAGAGATTGCGCGTGAAGTCCGACAGCGCATGCAGCACCGCAGCGCCGAGCACCGGTCCCCACAGCGTGCCCATGCCGCCGACGATGGCCGCGACCAGCGCCTCGACCGAGGTGCCCGAACCGTAGGCGATGCCCGGATCGATGTACTGGAACACCTGCACGTAGAACGCGCCCGCCGCGCCCATGAAGGCGCCCGAGATGCCGATGGCCGCGAGCTTGATGCGGAACGGGTCGACACCGACCGCGCGTGCCGCATCCTCGTTGTCGCGCACGGCCTGCAGGTAGGCGCCGAAGCGGCCGTTGCGCAGCCACCAGGTCACCAGCAAGGCGGCCGTGACGAAAGCCAGCACGACCCACAGGTAGCCGCTGCGCGATGCGAACTGCAGGTTGGCCGCCGATTCGCGCAGCGGCACCATCAACCCGACGCCACCGCCGGTGAAAGGCACCGACAACGCCACGATGCGGAAGACTTCTGCAAAGGCCAGGGTCACGAGCGCGAAATACGAACCTTTGAGTCCATAGCGAAACGTGAGCGCACCCACGAAGAGCCCGACCAGCGCACTGCCCGCCACCGCCATCGGCAACGCGACCCAGGCGTTGATGCCGCCCTGCAGTTGCGCAATCGCCTGGATGTAGGCGCCAGTGCCGAAGAAGAGCGCATGCCCGAACGAGAACTGCCCGCCGAAGCCGCCGAGGATGTTCCACGCCTGCGCAATCAACGTCGCATAGAGGGCCATCATCACGAAGTTGAGCGCCACGCCTGACGAAGTCACGAGCGGCACGCACGCCACCACGACCGCGAAGAGCGCGATGCCGCCGAGATGACGCAAACCGACGCTGGATATGTTCGAACCGCTCATGCCTTGGCTCCGAACATGCCTTCGGGCCGGAACAGCACGACGCCGATGAAGATCGCGAAGATGCCGATCTGCCCCAGCGACTCACCGAGGACGAGCCCGCCGAGCGACTCGACCACGCCGACGAGGAAGCCACCGATCAGCGCGCCGACGAAACTGCCCATGCCGCCCAGCACCACGATGGTGAAGGCCACCAGCACGAAGCCGCCGCCCACCTGCGGGTTCACGTAGTACGCCGGCAGCAGGAAGCACGCCGCCGCGCCGAGGCAGGCCAGGCCGATGCCGAAGCTCACTGCATAGACGTGATCGACGTCGATGCCCATGAGCTTGGCGCCCTCCTTCTCCTTGGCGACGGCGCGGATGGCCCGTCCGAGGTCGGTGCGGCCCATGATCCAGAACAGCACCGCCGACACCACCAGCGCACCCGCGAAGGCCACCAGCTTGGGCACCGCGATCATCGCGGGGCCGATGGCGACCGTGCTCAGCGAATAGGCGGTGTCGATGTTGCGTGTGTCCGATTTGAAGAAGATCAGCGCAAGGTTCTCCATCACGATCGCGATGCCGAGGGTGGCCAGCAGGATGTTCTCGTCCTTGCCATGGCCCGCACGATTGATGACGATGCGCTGCAGGCCATAGCCGAGCGCGAACATGCCCGGCACCACGATCGGCAAGGCAAGGTAAGGGTCGATCCCCCAGCTTTCCTTGAGG
This sequence comes from Variovorax sp. 10L426, assembly GCF_056395305.1. Classification (NCBI taxonomy): domain Bacteria; kingdom Pseudomonadati; phylum Pseudomonadota; class Betaproteobacteria; order Burkholderiales; family Comamonadaceae; genus Variovorax; species Variovorax sp. 10L426. The sequence goes on from NZ_JBFTJF010000018.1 coordinate 19,182, forward strand.
AAGTACACCGCGTATAGCGCCAGCATCAGGCAGGCGCCGTGCGCGAAGTTGATGATGTGCAAGACGCCGTAGATCAGCGTGAGCCCCAGCGCGATCAAGGCGTAGACCGCGCCGGTCGTCAGGCCGTTGAGCACCGACGGGAAAAGAATGCTGAAGTCGAGCATCCTGCTGATCTGCGGTGCTCAGGCTGCCCGGAGTGGGAACAGCGGCTCCACCTCGCGGAACTCGCGCGGGATGATCACCTTGATGTCGTTCTTCACGACTTGCGTCATGAGCGGCTGCGCGCCCTCGTTCTGGCCGTTGACGAACTTGGTCGGGCCGTACGGCATGATGTGATTCGAGAAGGTGCTCTTCTCCAGCGCGTCGATGATCGCGGCCCGGTCGCTCGACTTGGCGCGCTCCAGCGCATCGGCCAGCAACGCCATCGCGGTGTAGGTCATGAAGACCTCGTAGCTGAAGAACTGGCCCTTGGCCTCCACACGCTTGCGCAGTTCCGCCGAGCGCTTGTCCTTGGGATTGAACCAGTGGTTGCAGTCGATGATGCCGTTGGCCGCTTCCGGAAACTCCTTGACGAACTTGTAGCTCGACGCGGCGCCGCCCAGCACCGAGAAGATCGCCTTGGGCTGCACCTTCTGCTGCTGCATCGTGCGCACCAGCAGCGCGTATTCGTTGTAGTAGTTGGCCGGGATCACGATGTCCGGGTTGATGGACTTCATCCGCAGCACGATGTTGTTGAAGTCGCGCGTCGGGTTCGCGTGCTTCACGACTTCCTTCACTTCGAAGCCATAGCCGGGCAGTTCGCGCGAGAGCAGTTGCGCCGTGCCGGTGCCGAAGAGCGATTCCTCGTGAATGATCATGACCGTCTTGGCCGGGCTGCCGGCGGCCTTGTTGAGCACGAGCAGGTTGGCCATCGCCACTTCGGTCGACTTCTTGTAGCCGGGGCCGAAGCGGAAGGTGTTCTTCAGCCCGCGCTCGACGATCTGGTCGGCCACGCCCACGTCGACCACGTGCGGCAGGTTGTACTTGGCCGCCGCCTGCGTGGTCGCCAGGCAGATCGCCGACGCGAAGGCGCCGACGATGGCCGAGACGCCGGCTTCGTTCATCTTCTCGACCTCGGCCGCGCCGGCCTGCGGCTGCGACTGCGCGTCGCCGAGCATCGCCTCCAGCTTCGCGCCGCCCAGGGACTTGATGCCGCCGGCCTGGTTGATGTCCTCGATCGCCATCTGCGCGCCCAGCCGGCATTGCTGGCCCGAATAGGCGAGCGCGCCGGTCACGGGGTGCAGCACGCCGACGCGCACGGGCTTGGGCTGCGCGCCCCCCACGAGCGGAAACGCGAGCGACGTGCCGATGGCGGCGGTCTGCGACAGGAAGCGGCGGCGATTTTCCATGGGGACTCCTCGTTGGTTAGATGAATTGCGCTGAAAGCTCTTTGCTGACCCACACCTTGGCGTCGATGCCGCCCACGCGGGACAACTGCATCTCGTAGGTGTAGCGATCGGGACGGTACAACCCGTGCAGCCATTGCACCGGCCGCTCGTTGGCGTCGTAGACCAGGCGCCGCACGGCCAGCAGCGCCGAGCCGACGGACACGTCGAGGTGCTGCGCCAGCGTGGCGTCGGCCAGCTTGGCGGTGATGGTCTGGTGCGCCCGCCCGACCCGCACGCCGGCCTCTTCGAGCAGCACGAGGATCGGCTTGCGCGCCAGCTCGCGGCGGCCGAACTGGCGCGCGACGTCGGCGGGCACGTAGGTGGTGATGTGCGAAAGCGGCCCTTCGCGCGTCGAGCGCACGCGCACCGCCTTCTGCACGGCGTCGCCCAGCTTCAATTGCAGGGCGGCGGCGACACTGGCCGAAGCGGTGACGGTCTGCACGTCGATCACCTTGACCGAGGTGCGCAAACCCATGCTGACGAGGTTTTCGAGCAGGCCGCCGAGGTTGGCCCGCTGCACGCTCTGCCCGCCCTCCGCGATCGGGGCCAACGGCGCACGGATGGGACGCGTGCCGCGGCCGGGCTCGCGCGAGATCAGGCCGTCGGCCGCCATCTTCTCGAGGGCGCGCCGCACGGTGACGCGGGCCACGCCGAATTCCTCCATCAGCGCGAACTCGCCCGGCAGCCCATCGGCGAAGCGGCCTTCAGCCAGCTGCTCGCACAACAGCAGATAGATCTGGTGGTACTTGGGCAGCGGCATCTGGGACATGGGTCCCGATGGTCACGGCGTTCCTTTGTTCCGTCAATAGGACATTTGCGGGCGAACTGTCCGCCCTGCGGCGGCGCAGCCTCGCGCCCCTTTTGGGGCAAAACGCTAGCGGATCGGGAACCGCCTGAGCATGCTGCGCCCCAGCGAGGTGATCTCGTTGACGATGGCCGGCGGCTGTTCGTAGCCGTCCAGGGTCCGGATCGGCTTGGGAATCGTCGCTTTCACGTGGCCGGCCAGGCTCAAGACGCGAACGGCGTCGACCTGGGCGCCGGTCGTGACGGCAATGGGCAGCTCCTGCGCTGCCAGGCGATGAAGAAGGGTCATGGGCACGGACGGGAGTATGCCTGCCCGCCGGACGCCTTCCAGTGGCTTTACAGCGGCTTCGGATCGCTGAAACGCGGCGCGCGGCGCTCCATGTTGGCGCGCACGGCTTCGCCCTGGTTGGCACTCCCGATCAGGGCCTTCTGCTCGACCGACTCCGCCAGCAGCAGTTCGGCGGCGCTGTGGTTCATGGCCGCGTTGAGCAGGCGCTTGCCGGCGCGGATCGCGTCGGGGCTCTTCTGCGCGATCTCGCGCGCCATTTCCAGCGCTTCGGCCAGCGGCTCCGCCGCCAACCGCGTGGCAAGACCGAGACCCACCGCCTCTTCGCCCGAGAAGATGCGGCCGGTGAAGGTGAGTTCGCGCAGGATGTCGTTGCGGGCCAGTTCGCGCATCAGCACCATGCCACCCATGTCGGGCACCAGGCCCCACTTGATCTCCATCACGGACATCCTGGTGCCCGGCGCGACCAGCCGGATGTCGGCACCCAGCGCCACCTGCAAGCCACCGCCGAAGGCAACGCCGTGCACCGCCGCAATGACCGGCACCGGCACTTCGCGCCAGACCATGGCGACGTACTGCGCCGCATTGGAAATGCCGTGCGTGCGCTCGACCAGGTCCTTGCCGACGGAAGATTCACCCACGATGCCGCCGCCTTGCTGCTGCATCCGCTCGAAGGACTGCATGTCGAGCCCGGCGCAGAAGGCCTTGCCGCGCCCGGCAAGCACCACGGCACGCACGCTGGCGTCGTCGCGCAGGCGGCTGCCGGCGTCGATCAGCGCATCGAACATCGCGGGATCGAGTGCGTTCATCTTGTCGGCGCGGGCCATGTGCAGTTCGACCACGCCGTCGGCGTGGCGGATGGATTCGATGCGGTCGTTCATGCGGAGGTCTCCTGGTTTTGCCTGAAGTATGGGCGCTCGGCGATGATCGCGCTGTCGCTCAGTCAACACTTTCACCATGCCCTTCGACCGTCGCCAGTTCCTCCAGTCGGGCGCCGCGGCCGCGGTCGTTTCGCTGCTGCGCGAAGCATCCGCCACAGTGCCGGCAAGCGATGGTCGCCTCGGCTTCACCGCCGTCGAAGCCACGCTGCGCGATGCCGTCACGGTGCCGCCGGAGTACAAAGCCCAGGTGCTCTATCCGTGGGGTTCGCCGACCGGCATCGCGGGCTCCATGCCGGCGTTCGCGCCCGATGCATCGAACAGCGCGGCCGACCAGGCGGTCCAGGCCGGGATGCACCACGACGGGATGCACTTCTTCGCGCTCGAGGGCCACGCCGATCGCGGGCTGCTCGTGATGAATCACGAGTACACCGACGATCAATTGCTCCACACCGACGGCGTGCCGCCCTGGACGGCGGAGAAGGTCCGCAAGTCGCTGCGCGCGATGGGCGTGTCGGTGATCGAGGTCGAACTCACCCCCGCGGGATGGCGCCAGGTGCTGCCGTCGCGTTACGCCCGGCGCGTGCATGGCGCCACCCCGATGCGCATTGCCGGCCCGGCGGCAGGCACCCCGCTGATGCGTACCGCCGGCAACCCCGAGGGCGACCGCGTATTCGGCACCCTTGCCAACTGCGCGATGGGCGTCACACCCTGGGGCACCTACCTGACCTGCGAGGAGAATTTCCAGGTCTATTTCGGCGCACCGAAGTCGTCCGCCGCCCGCGCCACCGAGGCACAGCGCCGCTACGGCACCGTCGGCGGATCTTCATGGACCGACTATTGGCGCTTCGACGAGCGCTTCGACCTCACGCGCCACCCCAACGAGGCGAACCGCTTCGGATGGGTGGTCGAGATCGATCCCTTCGACCCGACTTCCACGCCCGTCAAGCGCACCGCCCTCGGTCGCAAGCGGCAGGAAAGCGCGACTTGCAGGTTGACGAAGGACGGCCGCGTCGCCGTCTACATGGGCGACGACACGGCCTTCGAATACGTCTACAAGTTCGTGAGCCGCGACAAGGTCCGCCCCGGCGGCGCCGCGGCCAACAGCCGCCTGCTCGACGAAGGCAGTCTGTACGTGGCGCGCTTCGACGCTGACGGCCGTGGCCGGTGGCTCGAACTCCGTCACGGCCACAACGGCGTCGACCGGGATAGCGGCTTCGCCGACCAGCCCGAGGTGCTGATCCATGCGCGCATGGCCGGCGACATCGTCGGCGCCACGAAGATGGATCGCCCGGAATGGATCGCCGTGCATCCGGCCACCGGCGAGGTGTACGTCACGCTCACCCACAACAGCCAGCGCGGTCAACCCGGCAAGCCGCCCGCCGACGCGGCCAATCCGCGCGCCGACAACATCTTCGGCGGCATCTTGCGCTGGCGCGAAGACGGCCGCGATGCCGGCAGCACCGCCTTCGCGTGGGATCACTTCGCGCTCGCGGGCGACCCCGCCATGCCCGCCGCAGGCGTGCGCTACCCGAGCAAGGAGGCCGACATCTTCGGCTGCCCCGACGGCCTGCATTTCGACGCCGGTGGCCTGCTGTGGATCCAGACCGACATGAGCGGCCCCGACATCGGCAAGGGCCCGATGACCGCGTTCGGCAACAACCAGATGCTGTGCGCCGACCCGGCAAGCGGGCGCATCAAGCGCTTCCTGGTCGGTCCCGGCGGGTGCGAGATCACGGGCTGCGTCGTGGCGCCGGACCGCCGCAGCCTGTTCGTCAACATCCAGCATCCGGGCGAGGTACGCGTCGATGGCGTGCCGAACAGCGCATGGCCCGACGGCGCCTCGCCCGGCAGCGCCCGCCCGCGATCGGCCACCGTGGTGGTGCGGCGCCGCGACGGCGGTATCGTCGGAACCTGAATCCGAATCTCCCAGCCCATCGAGGAAGAGCAAGCAATGGCCATCCGTATCGTCCGACTCGGCAGCGACCGTGCACCCGGCGAGGGTCTCCGCATCGGCACCGTGCGACGCCCACCGCGCGGCGTTCCCAAGACCGAGTTCGCGTCCCGGAACTGGTACGACGTGTGGTACCCCAACCTCGCGCCTTCGGTCGAGACGATGAAGATGGCGCAAGCCGCCCAGGCCTCAGGTGTGCCGGCGCAGTGGGCCGCGTTCGGCCGCAAGTTCAAGAGTGAAATGGGCGAGGCGGACGCGAGCCGCAGTCTCGACCTGCTGGCGGCGCTGTCGCACCAGGCCGCGCTGTTCGTCGGCTGCTACTGCGAAGATGAGGCACGTTGCCACCGGTCATTCCTGCGCGCCCTGCTCGCGCAGCGCGGCGCCGACATCGCCGACTGAGCCTGCCGCCTGAACGCGCCCTTCAGCGCGTCGCCCTGGCGATGGCCTGCGCGGCCGTGCGCAGCTTGTCCAACTGCTGCAGCGCGTCCGGCAGCGACATGCGGACGGCCGGCGCCTGCAAGGCCACGGCGCATCGCACCGGGCCATGAGGCTCGTCGCGTACCGGCACCGCGACACACACCAGCCCCTCGATAAACTCCTCGGCGTCCACGGAATGGCCTTCGCGCCGGATCCGGTCAAGCTCGGCTTCCAATGCCTCGCGGGTGCACAAGGTGTGGGGTGTCTGGCGCGCGTACTGAAGCCCTTCGAGCAGCCGGTCGCGTTGCACGCGGGGCAGATGCGCCAGGAACAGCTTGCCGCTCGCCGAGCAATGCAGCGGCACGCGGGAGCCGGGCCGAAGATCCAGGCGCAAGGGAAACGCGGTCTCGACGCGGTCGAGGTAAACCACTTCCGCGCCGGACAGGGCCGTGAGATTGCAGGTTTCGCCGACATCGGCCACGAGTTGCCGCAACACGGCGTGGCGGACACCGGTCGCCGTGCTTCCGCGAAGCACCGTCTCCGCGAAACGCATCAGGCGCGGCGTGATGGCGTAACGTCGCCCGTCGCTGCCGCGCGCCAGCAGGCCGCCGTGCTCCAGTTGCTGGAGCATCCGGTGCACGGAAGGCTTGGGTTGCCCGCTGATGCGCACGATGTCACTGAGGCCCTGAGGCTCGCCCTCGCCGGCGACGAGTTCGAGCAACTGCAGCAGGCGCAGGCCGGGCGTGGCGGCGGATTCGGCCTCTTCGCAGGTCAGGGGGTCGGGATAATCCATTAGAAATCTCGAAAATCGAGACGAATTCGGTAATTAATTCGAGATTTTGACCGAATTTCGTTAAGCTGCAACCCTTAAACGAACGGGTCCATGACTTTTTCCTTCGACAACATCGTGATCACCGGCGCGTGCGGCGGCCTGGGCAGCGCATTGGCGGCCCAGGCGCTCGCACGCGGAGCGAAGGTCGCGCTGGTCGGGTTGAACAAGGAAGCGCTCCATGCATTGGCAGCCCCGGCGCCGGACCGTTGCGCGGTCTACACGCCTGACGTGAGCAACGCGGTCGCGATGCAATCGATGGCGCGGGACTGGATGAACCGCTTCGGCGTGCCCGATGCGGTGATCGCCAATGCGGGCGTCGCCGGCGGGTTCGATACGGCGGAAGCTTCGGACCTGGCGGTGTTCAGGCGCATTCTCGAAATCAACCTGCTCGGCGTCGCCACGACCTTCCAGCCTTTCGTGGCGCCGATGCGCGCCCGCGCCTGCGGCACCCTGGTCGGCATCGCCAGCCTCGCCGGGCAGCGTGGCCTGCCCGGCAATGGTGCCTACTGCGCCAGCAAGGGCGGCCTCATTCGCTACCTGCAAAGCCTGCGCGCCGAATTGCGTCCGAGCGGCGTGCGCGTGTGCACCGTCAATCCCGGCTATTTGCGCACGGCCCTGACGGCCGGCAACCGCTTCGCGATGCCGGGCCTGATGGCGCCCGACGATGCTGCATCGGCCATCCTGCGCGCGATGTCGCGCGGCACCGAGCAGCTCGTGCTGCCCCGTCGTCTCGGTTGGCTCGCCAAGGCGCTCGGCCTCCTGCCTGACGCATGGCACGACGCCTTGCTCTTGCGGCAACCCCGCAAGCCGCGCGCCGGCGATCCGGGCTCGACACCCATTCCGGGACTGTCGACGTCCCAGGCATCCGACCCCGAGACTTCCGCGCGCTGAGCGCGTGTTCTTCACCACCCTGCTTTTTCTTGCGAGCCATCCTGTGTCTGCACCCGTGCCCACTCACCAGCAAATCGCCCTGATCGGCGCCGGCCCGTCGGGACTCGCCGGCGCGCGCAATCTGCAAAAGCTAGGCATCCCCTTCCAGGGCTTCGAGGCCTACGAGGACGTGGGCGGCCTTTGGAACATCGACAACCCGCGCAGCACGGTCTACCAGTCGGCACACCTCATTTCGTCGAAGCGCACCACCGAATTCGTCGAGTTCCCGATGGCAGACACCGTGGCCGACTATCCGAGCCATGCCGAACTTCGGCGCTATTTCAGCGACTTCGCCGATCACTTCGGACTGCGGCAGCATTTCCGCTTCAACACGAAAGTCATCCGCATCGAGCCCGTCACCGAAAGCGCCTCGACGCTCTGGCGCGTGAGCGTCGACGCCGGCAACGGCCGCATCGAGACGGCCGACTACAAGGGCGTGATCATTGCCAACGGCACGCTGTCCGAGCCGAGCATGCCGCGCTTCGAGGGCCGCTTCAACGGCCAACTGCTCCACACCTCGGCCTACAAGCGTGCGAGCCTGTTCCAGGACAAGCGCGTGCTGGTGGTCGGCGCAGGCAACAGCGGCTGCGACATCGCGGTCGATGCGGTGCACTACGCGAAGAGCGTCGACATCTCGGTGCGCCGCGGCTACTACTTCGTGCCCAAGTACATCTTCGGCAAGCCGGCCGACACGCTCGGCGGCAAGCGCCCGCTGCCGGCCTGGATCAAGCAGCGGATGGACGCGAAGGTGCTGCAGTGGTTCACCGGCGATCCCGTGCGCTTCGGCTTTCCGAAGCCGGACTACCTCATGTATGAATCGCACCCGGTGGTCAACTCGCTGGTGCTGCATCACATCGGCCACGGCGACATCGGCGTGCGCGCCGACATTGCGAGGCTCGACGGCGACACGGTGCATTTCAAGGACGGCAGCGCGCGCGACTACGACCTCATCCTGTGCGCGACCGGCTACAAGTTGCACTACCCCTTCATCGACCGCGCCTGGCTGAACTGGCAGGGCATGGCGCCCCGTCTCTACCTGAACATCTTCGCGCCGGGCTTCGACAACCTGGCCGTGCTCGGGATGATCGAGGCGAGCGGCATCGGCTGGCAGGGCCGCTACGAGCAGGCCGAACTGGTGGCGCGCTATTTCAAGGCGCAGTCCCAGGGCAACCCGAAAGCGGCTGCGCTCAAGCAAGCGAAGGCCGGGCCGAGCCCCGACCTCTCCGGCGGCTACAAGTACCTGAAGCTCGAACGCATGGCCTACTACGTCCACAAGGACAGCTACCGCCGCGCCATCCGCGAAGCCTCCGCCGCGCTGGCCTGACCCGAAGGAACCGCCGATGCTCCCCGTGGACGAGGTCCGCCTCAACTTCAACCCCGCGTCGCTGGTGCTGCTGAACGCGGTGCTCGGCTTCCTGATGTTCGGCATCGCGCTGGACACGCGCGTCGCCGACTTCAAGCGCGTGATGCGCATGCCCGTGGCCATGGCGAGCGGCATCGCGGCGCAGTTCATCGTGCTGCCGGCCGTCACGTTCGTGCTGACGCTGCTGCTCAAGCCCTCGCCCAGCATCGCGCTCGGCATGATCCTGGTCGCTTGCTGCCCGCCGGGCAACGTGTCGAACATCCTCACGCACCGTGCCGGCGGCAACGTGGCCTTGTCGGTTTCGATGACGGCGATCTCCAACCTGATCTCGATCGTGGTGATGCCGCTGAACTTCGCGTTCTGGGGCGGCATGCATCCGACGGCGGCGCCGCTGCTGAAAACCATCGCGCTCGATCCGGCCGAGATGGTGGTGCACATCGTGTCGATCATCGGCGCGCCCTTCGTCATCGGGATCGCCTTCGGCCACTGGCTGCCGCGGCTCACCGATCGCATCAAGAAGCCGGTACGCATCCTGAGTTTCGTGTGCCTGATCGGCTTCATCCTCGCGGCGGTTGCCGGCAACTGGCGCTACTTCCTCGACTACGTGGGGCTGGTGCTGCTCGCGGTGGTGCTGCACGATGCGCTGGCCTTCGGCACCGGCTATGCCTGTGCAACGGCTGCGGGCGTGTCGGAATACGACCGGCGCGCCGTGAGTTTCGAGGTCGGTATCCGCAACTCGGGCCTCGGTCTGGTCCTGATCTTCAGCTTCTTCGGTGGCCTCGGCGGCATGGCGGTTGTCGCCGGCGTCTGGGGTTTCTGGGATATCGTTGCGGGCCTTGCGCTCGCCGCCTGGTGGGCGCGTCGCCCCCTGTCTACTGCGGCCGCGCGTTCGGCCTGAATCACCCATGGAAGTCTCCCAGCCCATCGCGGCACGGCGCGTGCTCGTCACCGGCGCCGACGGTTTTCTCGGCCGCACGGTGGTCGCCGCGCTCGCCCGGCTGCCCGACATCCAGCACGTCGTCGCGCTGGATGTCCGCGAGGTGCCGGCATCGCGCCAGGTGCCCGGCGTGACCTATGCCGTGCAGGACGTGCGCACGCCCCAGATCGGCGCCACGCTCGGCGAACACGCGATCGACACGGTGATCCATCTCGCCTCCATCGTGACGCCGGGCCCCGACAGCACGCGCCAGTTCGAGTACTCGGTCGACGTACTCGGCACGCGCAACGTGCTCGAAGCCTGCATCGCGAACGGCGTGGGCCACATCGTCGTGTCTTCCAGCGGCGCGGCCTACGGCTACCACGCGGACAACCCCGCGTGGATCTGCGAAGACACCGCGCTGCGCGGCAACCACGCCTTCGCCTACGCCCATCACAAGCGACTGGTCGAAGAAATGCTCGCCGCCTATCGCACCTCGCATCCGGCGCTGCGCCAGACGGTGCTTCGCATCGGCACGATCCTGGGCGCCAGCGTGCGCAACCAGATCACCGCGCTGTTCGAAAAACCGCGCATCCTGGCCATCCGCGGCAGCGACAGCCCCTTCGTCTTCATCTGGGACGAGGACGTGACGGGCTGCGTGATCCACGCGATCACCACCGGTCGTGCCGGCTGCTTCAACGTCGCCGGCGACGGCGCGATCACGCTACCGCAGATCGCGTCGATCCTGCGCAAGCCGATGCTGGTCCTGCCGGCGCCGCTGCTGCGACTCGCGCTCTCGATCGGCTCGCGGCTGGGCGTGACGCGCTACGGGCCGGAGCAGCTCGACTTCCTGCGCTACCGGCCGGTGCTGTGCAACGCCCGGTTGAAATCCGACTTCGGCTACGTGCCGCGCAAGACGAGCCTCGAAGCCTTCCTCGCCTTCAAGGCCGCGCGCGCTGCAGACGAAAAGGCGCAGCGCCGGGTCGCCGCGTGACGGCGGCCGCCGGCCTCAGCCGCGGCGACTTCGGACGCGCCCTGGGCGTGGTGCTGATCTGGGGCGTGAACTTCGTCGCGATGAAGATCGGGCTGCGCGACCTGAGCCCCATGCTGCTCGGTGCGCTGCGTTTCGCGGTGGCATCGTTGCCGCTCCTGATGTTCGTGCGCCGGCCGCCACTGCCTTGGCGCTACCTCGTGGCCTACGGGCTCGCACAAGGGCTCGGTCAGTTCGGGCTGCTCTTCCTCGGCTTGCAACTCGGCATGACGGCCGGCATGGCCTCGGTCGTGATGCAGACGCAAGCCTTCTTCACGCTGCTGCTGGCGGCGCCGCTGCTCGGCGAGAAGGCGCGCCCCAGCCAATGGCTCGGCCTGGCCGTCGCGCTCGCGGGGCTGCTGCTGATCGCCGCCGCACACGGCGACGGACCGGGGCAGATGACCTTGATCGGCTTCGTGCTCACGCTGTCGGCTGCCTTGATGTGGGCCACCTCCAATATCGTGGTGCGCTTTGCGGTGCGCTCCGCGCCGGGCTACGACCCCTTCGGCTTCATCGTGTGGAGCAGCCTCGTGCCGATCGTGCCCTTCTTTGCGCTTGCGGCAGCGATGACCAGTCCCTCGACCGTGCTGCGCCAGCTCGCCGGACTCGACCTGCCTGCCGTGATTGCAGTGCTGTTCCTCGCCTGGTTCGCGACCCTGCTGGCCTACACGATGTGGACGCGCCTCTTGCAGCGCCACCCGGCGGGCCGCGTGGTGCCGTTCTCCCTGCTCGTGCCAGTCGTCGGGCTGGCTGCCGCAGCGGTGAGCTTCGGCGAACATCCGAGCCCGGCGCAGTGGGTCGGTACGACGGCGGTACTGTTCGGGCTGGTGATCAACCAGGGGATTGCAAAGCAGGCCCTGGTCATGACTCGACGTGCGCTCTCCTGAGACTGCCTTGCTGCATCCACCCGCGACCGACCGCTTTAACGCGATCTGACAGGCAAGTATTCGCCTTGGCTCCCGTAGCGGCGTACCTTGGGGTCCACGTTCGCACACAGGCGACCACCGCAGACGACGACATCAGCGGCGTTGTAAGCCTTCAACAAATCGGCGCTCACCTGGTTCTCTCGAATCACACCGGCGTAGTGCATCGAGAGCCAGAGACCACCCGCGAACAGCAGGACTAGGCAAGCCACCGTGGCAGCGACAACCTTCCAGATCAGCAAACGGTGCAATTGCTCCATGCGCTGGAGCTGACGGGCCAAGGCATGCGCCCCCTCCCTGATCTCGCCGCCGGCAGTGTCCAGTTGTTGCTGATAGACCTGAACCGGCCGCTGCAGGCCGTCCTGCACCTTGTCCATCACCCGGCCGGGCAACATCTGCAATGAACGGTCGGCCGCCTGCCCGACAACGACCGGCAGCTGCTGCATTGCACCCTGCATCCCTTCGGCCAGCGAATGCAGGCGTTGATCGATCGCCACGCAGTTGCGCTCGAACTGCTCCATCAACGCCGCGACCTTGGCGAAGCGCTGCGCCAATTCGTCTTGTTGCATCAACTTCCCTTACCTCTTTCTGCTCTGTTGTGTGTTCTGAGTTGCACCGTCGTCAGTGCGTCATGCGCATGACGGGATGGTTTTGCTGTTGCGCCTGCGCGGCTGTCTGTTGCGCCACCTGTGCCTGAAGAGCGGCCTGCTGCTCCTGCTGATCCACCGTCGACTTGGCCTGCGCCGTCATTTCCTGCGCGGCCGGCATCGCCGCCAGTGCCTGCGTATGCGTGCGAAAGGTGGCCCAGTCACCGGCCTTGCCGGCTTCAAGCATGCGATCGACCCGTGTCCAAACATCGTCGCCAGGGTTGGCTTGCGGCTGCCCGATGCCGTACTTTTGCAGGTGCTCGGGCGCGCCGCCGGGCGGATAGATCAGGCGGCAGGTCCTTGCGCTGGGAGAATCGTTCGAGGGGTACCCACGGCCGGCCAATTGATTCCAGACCTCGCGTTCACGAAAGGACCAGGAGCCGGGTGCGGGCAGCGCTTTTCCGATGAGGGCGCCGGCAAAGACATCGAGGACGTTTTCGCAGGCTTTGGCTTGCTGCTCCGGCGTGAAGGGCGCGTGGGCGAGCTCGGGGAGGGTTCGCTTGACCGAATCCCAGGCGCTTCCCAGTTGGCCCGTGACGGTGGATGGGTCCCAACGGACCGAACCATCAACGCTGTAGATCTTGTTGTCGGCGTAGACGGGCGCGGCAAATATGGGCGCCAGTTGAGCTTCGCTCTTGAAATTCTGGAACTCGATGGAGACTTGTTCCAGATTGCGCTGTTCGATCTGCAGTGCGTGGCGCTCCAACGCGCTCATTAGATCGCCGCCAGACTTGAGCCGACCGGCGATGTCTTGCGACAGCTTGTAAGCCGTCGAGCCGGTTTCGAGGAAGTCGTTGTAAGCCTTTGCAGCGGCGAGTTCGGCGCGGCCAGCTTGGGCATGGGCGGCGGCGGCTTCTGAAGATGGTTCTTTCGCCGCAACCCACTTCGTGCTGGCCCTGGCGATCTGGGCCGCCTCGTAACTCTGATCCAGTTGAACCGCCCGCGCGGCCCACTCACTGCGCTGTTGTTCCCGGCGCGATTGCGGTAGTTGCGAAGTGCTCATTTTTACTCTCCCGTTCCGAGGTTTACGCAATCTTGCAAGCTGTAGTGCTTGCCTTGAAGTTCGTCGTGCAGAGCGGCCAGTTCGGGCCGATCAGTGCGCACGGCTTCTCGCCGAAGGCTTTTCAGCCAGTAGCTGGATACATCGGTGATGCTGGACTGCCCTTCGATCTGCGTCCAGCAATACAACCGCCGCACGTTTGCGAGATCCTTGTACGCAGCGAAGGAAATGGCAGGACTTGGTTTTCCGTCGTACAGGCGCCGCACATCTTGCGGATCGGCAAACCCAAGGCCCATGAAATACAGAATCAACGCGCTCGCATCATTCGCATAGCCGGCGCGGCGCGCAGCGAAATCCAAGCTCAGGCCTCGGTGAATGTCTTGGGGATAGCCATCAACGCCCAACAGAAGACGCCCTCCCAACTGCATCAGACATTCGGGATGACCAAACTCCGCGCCACGCTCGAGCCATTTCTTATAGAGGGGGGCGTAGCCATCGATCCTCAGCGTGGACGCGGCCCTGACAACGAGCCCGGTCATCAAGCACATGGCCCCGGTATCCCCATGCTCGGCCAACGCCTCCAGCCGCTTCATGGGCCCCGACAACGCGTAGACCTGCAAATTCGACGGCCTGAGCACGCTGAGCGTGATGTGCGCCAATTCCAAACCGTCATCGGCCATCTGCTGCCAACGCTGTTCGCGTCGGATGAAGTCGTCTCTGTTGGGATATCGACGGCTGCCCATATTCCATCGAAGCAGTTCGCCGAAAAGCTCCTGCTCATAGGCCGCCCGTTTCTCGGGCGTGAGTTGAGCAGCCTTGGCCGCATCAAAGGCCGGCAAATCAAATCGCGGAAAGTACTGGCGATTGAGCTGAAAGGCGATGTAGCCGCCCAAGGCCAGCGTAGGCAGTACAACCGCCAGCGAGACCGCCAGCAAGAGCCAAGACCACCAACGCATGCGCCACCGGGGTCGGGCGGCGGTCATCGTCGGTATGCGGGTCGGACGATGGGCTCAACGGGCTGTCGTTGATCGCTCGAATCGCGCCCTGCAACGGCGGTGGCCGCGCGGAGATATTTCAATGCATTGGCTCTTGTGGCCATGTACTTGCTCCCTGAGGTTCTGATCGCACCTGTCCTCGCGCGACGGCCCGGCCGTTCATGCACGGGCCTACACGCACTCGGCTTGAGGTCGCTCTTTCCGTCAGCGCGGAAATTCGCGAGCGGCCTCGCGCGCATTCTGCCTGATGCCGCTCTCGCTACCGCTGTGCCTTGTCCTTCTGGTTCTGCGCCTCGATGCGTTCGCGTGCCGCTTGCCAGTCGGCGTCGCTCCATTGGCGCAACTCATAGAAGTTGCCGCCGGTTGCCAGCGCGCCGCCGCCGTCCATCATGATGCTCTGGCCGGTCAGCCAATCGCACTGGCCACGCGCCATCAGGAAGGCGGCAAGATTCTGCAGTTCGCTCATGCGGCCTGTGCGCGCCATCGGGTTGAGCGCCTTGCTGCGCGCGCCGGGCTCTTCACCGGGGTTCAGGCGCTTGCTCATGCCTTCGGTCGGGATCTCACCCGGTCCCACGGCGTTGAGTCGGATGCCGTAGCGCGCCCACTCGACCGCCAGCGACTTGGTCATCACCTCGATGCCCGCCTTGCTCATGGCAGACGGCACGACATACGGGCTGCCGTTGTCGACCCAGGTCACGATGATGCTCATCACGCTGCGATAGGGGTCGCCGGCCTTCCACTTGCCCTCCTTCGCCTCAGCCACCCAGCGCTTGCCGACGGCCTGCGTCACATAGAAGCTGCCGTGGAAGACGATGTTGGCGACCGCATCGAATGCGCGCGGCGACAGGGCCTCGGTCGGCGAGACGAAATTGCCCGCCGCGTTGTTGATGAGTCCCGTCAGCCCGCCGGACTGCCACAGGCTCTCGACCATCTCATCGACCGCCTGCGCATTGCGGATGTCGACGCCGAAGGCGTCGACGCGCCGCTCGGGAAACTGCGTGCGCCATTCGGCCGCGGTTTCCTCGCACACCACCTGGCGCCGGCCGCAGATCGCGACATCGGCACCCAGGCCCAGGAAGCGCTCGGCCATCGCGCGGCCGAGGCCGGTGCCGCCGCCGGTCACCAGAATGCGCTGACCGGCCATGAGATCGGACTGATACATGCGTGTCTCCTTGTCGAATGGTTGGATCTGTGGAACACGCATCGTAGATCGGACGCCGCAAGCCGGTAAGCTCCCACGCGACATTGCCCGAGGATCCACCCATGTCCGTTGCTTCATTTCCAGAGACCTTTGCGCCGCTGGCCGGCGTTCGCGTGCTGAGCCTTGCGCTCAACCTCCCCGGACCTGCCGCGCTGATGCGCTGCCGCGCCATGGGCGCCACCTGCACCAAGCTCGAACCACCGTCGGGCGATCCGATGGGTCACTACAACCCCACCGCCTACGCGGCACTGCATGAGGGCGTGACCATCGAAGTCGCCGACCTCAAGACCGAAGCCGGGCAGCGGCAACTGCACGGCACACTCGAAAACACCGATGTGCTGCTCACGTCGTTCAGGCCCTCGGCGCTCGCCAAGCTCGGATTGGCGTGGAACGCCTTGCATGCACGGCACCCGCGACTGTCGCAGGTCGCGATCGTCGGCGCGCCCGGCGAGCGCGCCGAAGAACCCGGACACGACCTCACCTATCTCGCCGAAAGCGGCCTCGTCACCGGCACGGAGTTGCCGCCGACGCTGTATGCCGATATGGGCGGCGCGCTCCTGGGGAGCGAGGCGGTGCTGAAAGCTGCGTTGCGCACCGGCGCCTCACACACCCCGGGGATTTACCTGGAAGTCGCGCTCAATGCCGCCGCCGACTGGCTGGCGCTGCCCCATGCCTGGGGGCTGACGAAGCCTACGGGCGCGGTCGGCGGCGCCCATGCGGGCTACCGCGTCTACCGCTGCACAGACGGGCGCGTGGCTGTCGCCGCCCTGGAGCCGCACTTCGCCGCGCGTCTCAGCGAAGCCGCTGGGTTGCCGCCATCGTCGAACATGGCTGCCCCTGAAACGCACGAAGCCATCACGCGCTGGATCGGCACCCGCACCCGCGCCGAACTTGAAGCCATGGCGCGCGAGCGCGATGTGCCGCTGCTCACACTGGCCGGTTGACAGGATTGATACAGAAATTGCCCGCCTTGGCACTCTGGACGGGCCTTCCCGGGTAACTGACCAGTGTAGACTGCCGGGTTTTCCCAATTGGCAGCATGGTGCAAGTGCAAGCGTCTCGGCGCACAGGATTCACCGGCTCGGCGCTCACTCGCTTGCTCGCTCGACTGACCGACATCAACGTTCCCGAATCCAGACAGGCTTTCGCGGATCGATTGAGTCATTGGGTCAGTTGGACTGACGCCATTTCGCTGTCCGCAGCGCTGAATGGCAGCCCGGCGACCGCGTCCGCCGGGGTATCGACATTCTCGAGCGCCGAAGAAGGCGAATGCGCCCGCGTTCGCGCCTCGCTGGTGAACGCCATCACCGAAGGCAGCGCGCTCGCGGCCGACTTTGCGCCATACCGGCAGCGCTATCTCGCGCGGCAACAGGCCATGGAAGCGGCCATCGGGCCCTTGCGCGGTCGTCTGCGGACGAAGCTCGCGGCCCGGTCGCCCGCCCTCGCCCAGCTTGCCGCGGTAGACGCCGTCATGGAACACGCGCTGGACGCGCACGAGCACCGCTTGCTCGCAACCGTGCCGGGATTGCTCGAAAAGCATTTCAAGCGCTTGCGGCAGGCTGCTCGGCAACAGGCGGAATCCGACGACGAAGCCCCGCCCGAAGCGTGGCAGGACGTGTTCCGCAAGAACATGCAGGCCGTGCTGCTCGCCGAATTGGATATTCGATTTCAACCGATCGAGGGGCTGCTCGAAACCCTTCGATCGAGCTAACCAAGCCGACATGAACAGATTTCTTTCTTACGCTGCCTTCTTCGTGGGCCTGGCCGCCGTGTGCTGGGTCGGCACCGGATACATCGGCTCGAATCCCCTGGCGTTGGCCGTCACGGTGCTCGTCGGCGCGTTCTATCTGATGGGCGCGCTGGAACTGCGCCGCTTCCACCAGGCCACGGCCACGCTGACGCATGCGGTGACCGGCATGTCTCATCCCCCGTCGACCCTGGGCGACTGGCTCGACGCGCTGCACCCTTCCCTTCGGAACGCGGTGCGCCTTCGCATCGAAGGCGAGCGTGTCGGCCTGCCCGGCCCGGCCCTGACGCCGTACCTGGCAGGTCTCCTCGTGCTGCTCGGGATGCTGGGCACCTTCCTGGGCATGGTGGTCACGCTGAACGGCACCGGCTCCGCACTGGAGAGCGCGACGGACCTGGAAGCCATCCGCTCCTCGCTGGCTGCGCCCGTCAAGGGCCTGGGGCTGGCGTTCGGCACCTCCGTCGCGGGCGTGGCAGCGTCCGCGATGCTGGGCCTCCTCTCCGCCTTCTGCCGGCGCGACCGCCTGCAGGCCGCGCAGATGCTCGACACACGGATCGCCACCACGCTGCGCGTTTTCTCCCTGGCCCATCAACGCGAAGAGTCCTTCAAGCTGCTGCAGCAGCAGAGCCAGGCGATGCCTGCGCTTGTCGACCGGCTGCAACTCATGATGGCGACGATGGAGCGCCAGAGCCATGCGCTCAACGAACGCCTGATCTCGGGCCAGGACGACTTCCATGGCAAGGCCGAGGCCGCGTACGCCGGTCTGGCGTCGTCCGTCAGCCGCTCGCTGGAACAGAGCCTGACCGAAAGCGCCCGCGTGGCCGGCGCGACTTTCCAGCCGGTGGTCGAAGCCGCAATGGCCGGGATCGCGCGCGAGGCGGCCTCGTTGAACGCAACCATCGAGCAAAGCGTGCAGCGTCAGCTCGACGGGCTGTCGTCCCGCTTCGAGACCAGCACGACCGACGTGGCAGACATCTGGAAATCAGCGCTCGCCGATCACAAGCGAGCAAGCGAGGCGCAATCGAATGACTTGCGCAATTCGCTCGACCGGTTCACCGAAACCTTCGAACAACGTTCTGCATCGCTGGTGGAAAGCGTTTCCGCCCACCTCGAAACCGCTGTCGAGGGCGTGTCGAACACATGGCGAAGCGCCCTGGAACAGCAAGAGCGCGTGAGCCATAACCTGTCCGGGGACACGCATCGCGCATTGACAACCGCCGCAGCCACCTTCGAGCAACATTCGGCGTCACTGCTGCAAACAGTCGCTCAGGCGCACACGGACCTGCAGACGGAAGTGGCGTCGCGCGACCAGCAACGGCTGGCAGCCTGGACCCAGGCGCTCGAAGCGATGGCCGTGTCGCTGCAGCAAGAGTGGCAGCAAGCGGGCGCACGCACCGAAAGCCAGCAGCAGGAGATCTGCAAGACGCTGGCCGACACCGCGCGCGATATCTCCTCACAGACGGAAGTGCAAGCGAAGAACACGATCGCCGAGATCGCCCAACTGATGCAGGTAGCCTCCGAAGCGCCTCGGGCGGCGGCGGAAGTGATCGCCGAACTGCGCCAGAAGCTGTCGGACAGCATGGCGCGCGACAACACGATGCTGGAAGAGCGCAGCCGCATTCTCGAAACGCTGGAGACCCTGCTCGGTGCCGTGAACCACGCTTCCACCGAACAACGCGCCGCGATCGACGCACTGGTCGGCGCATCGGCGGACCTGCTGGACCGCGTCGGCACCCGCTTCACCGACAAGATCGACGCGGAAACCGACAAGATGGCCGGCGTCGCCGCGCAGATCACCGGCAGCGCCGTCGAAGTGGCGAGCCTGGGCGAGGCATTCGGTCTGGCGGTGCAGCTCTTCAGCCAATCGAACGACAAGCTGGTGGCCCATCTGCAGCGCATCGAAGGTGCGCTCGGCAAGTCCATTGCGCGCAGTGACGAACAGCTCGACTACTACGTGGCGCAGGCCCGTGAAGTCATCGACCTGAGCATCATGTCGCAGAAGCAGATCGTCGAAGATCTGCAGCAGATCGCGGGCAACCGCGCGGCGGTGGGCAGCGAAGCGTGATGACGGACGATCTCGACGCCGGCGTGGAGCCGACGGTGCCCGTGTGGGCCGTCTTCGGCGACCTGATGTCGGGTCTGCTGGGGGCCTTCGTGCTCATCCTGGTGTGCGCGATCGGCATGCAACTGGAGTTCACCAACAAGCTGCAAACCGAACTCAAGCAGAAGCAGGCCGAAGCCCAGCGCCTGCAGGCACTCGAAAAGGCATTGGCGGGCCCCTTGGCGGCAGGCCGCGTCACGCTGAACAACGGCCGCATCGGCATCAGCGGCAGCGTGCTGTTTGCCGTCAACTCCGCCGAATTGCAGCCCGAAGGCCGCCAACTGTTGAAGAGCCTCACGGCTCCGCTGGCCGCCTACCTCGCGTCGCGCGAAGAGATCCTGATGGTGAGCGGCTTCACCGACGACCGCCAGGTACGGGGCGGCAACCGCCAATTCGCCGACAACTGGGAGCTCTCGGCGCAACGCGCGTTGACGGTCACGCGCACGATGATCGAGGAAGGCATCCCCTCGTCCTCCGTCTTTGCCGCTGCGTTCGGTTCCGAGCAGGCAGTGGCGTCGAACGCCGATGCCGACGGACGAGCGAAGAATCGCCGTGTGGAGATGGCGCCGACGCCGAAGCGGACGAACACGAGCACGAAGGCGCCGTGAGCAACGACCCCGCGATGATCGAGGCATGGCGCAAGCGCGGCGACGATCGCTTCGATCCCGTGCGTTTTCGGTTCATCGAGGCGATGGTCACCCGCGCCGCCGCCCATCAAGGCGAAGCGCGGCGCATCCTGGATGACAAGGTGGCCAAGCTGCTGGCGGCGTACGGCGAGGATCTCGAAAAGACCCAAGGTGCGGTCGCCAACACTTCAGCGCAGAAAGAGAAGACTCCGCCGGCTCGCGGACCGCTCGCCGCACTCGTCGACCACATCGCCCGGCATGCGCCGCCGCACGGCGACGTGCTTCACGGGCTCCCCGCTTCTCCCGAGTTGAAGACGCTCAGCTACTTCAGGAGCACCTGGTCGAAGCTGAGCGCCGATCGTCGGCTGACGCAATCACTGGCGAAAGTGCCGGACAACGCCGGCCCCCTCAACTCCCACCACCTCGTGCATCGCTCGCTCACGCTGATGCGCGACCTGTCACCGGAATACCTGAACCGGTTCATGGCGTACGTCGACGCCTTGTCCTGGCTCGATCAGGCGAACGCCATGGGCGCGGAAGTCCCGCGTGGCGAGAGCCAGAAGAAAAGCGCTCGAAGCCGATCCAGCTGACTACTGCACCTGGATCCAGCCCACCGGGCAGTCCTGGAGAGACGGGAAATAGCCGATCGGGTTCTGGCAATACCAGAGGGCAGGGACGCCGCTGCTCACGAAAACCACGGGCGGCGGCCCGAAGAACACCGGCCCACCTACGACCGCGAAGCGCCGTACCGGAAACCCTGGCCGGAACGGAAAGCCGGGGCGAACAACAACCGTGTGACCAAACCCTGGGCGAACAAACCCCGGACCCACAAACCCCGGGCGGCCAAAACCGGGGCGAACAAAACCGGGATTTCCAGGAAATCCGGGACGCACGACCACAGCACGCTGTCCCCCGGAAAACCCGCCGCCCCCGGGCACCGCGCGGACCGCGCCGGCCGAACCCCGGCCTCCCCCGTGAAAGCCACCGCCTCCCTGCATGCCGCCGTTGAAGGCAAGACTAGTCGTTGCGCCGCCAGCCAAGGCGGCCATCATCAAGGCCAGTGCGAGACGCTTCATGGCGAACCTCCGCCGAATGTCGTTGTTCGACTTTCGGCGCCGCCCGCAAGTTTCAGCCGCGACGGTCAGAGGTTCTGGATAAAAGCAACCATACGTTGACGCTGCTCGGCGTCAGGGAGCCGCCCCCGCATGGCGCCGAGGTTGTCCGCCATGTGCGCCGGATCGGAGGTGCCCGGAATCACCGCTGTGACCCGCGTGTCGCCCAGCAGGTATTTGAGGAAGAACTGCGCCCAACTGCCGGCAAACCCCGCCGCCCAGTCGGGAACCGGTTTGCCGCGCACCGCCCGGAACAACCTGGCGCGACCGAAAGGCAGCGCGGTCAGCACGCCGGCCCGGACTTCCGCCGCCATCGGCAGGATGCGCGCCTCGGCTTCGCGGTCGTCCAGTGAGTAGCCGATCTGCACGAAGTCCGGCTTTTCGCGCTGGAGCACGGCTTCGATGGCTGCGAAGTCGCGATGCGAGGTGGACGTGATGCCGATGTAGCGACACACGCCCTGCGCCTTCCAGGCCTTGAATTGGGCGAGCGACTGGTGCGGATCTCGCACGTTGTGGAGTTGGAGCAAGTCGATCTTTTGCGTCGCGAGCCGTTTCTGCGAGCGCGCCAGCTCCGCCGCGTCCGGCGCCTCGAGCTTGGTCGCCACGAAGACCTTGTCGCGCCATCCGCCGGCCGTCATCACCTGGCCCAGCACCTGTTCGGCATCGCCGTAGACGGACGACGTATCGACGAGCCGTCCGCCGGCGTCGAGCAAGGTCCGGACGACCTGCGTCGCTGCATCGCGCGTACGGGCGTCATCGCTGTCGAACACATTCGCGGTGCCGAGACCGACCGCCGGAAGCAGTTCGCCCGTGGACGGAATGGCGCGCGCGATGAGCGCTGCCTCCTTGTCTTGCGCGAATGCGGCTTGCGGCACCAGGGCCACCGCCGCCAGCGCGGAAAAACCTCGCCGTGTCATCCCTGTTTTCATGGCAGATCCCCTTGCGCGCGGATGCCCTGGAAGGTTGCGCGACGCTCCTGCGTGCGGCCCAGCGCCGTCGACAGGAGAAGCCACGCGAGCACCACCGGTACCGCGCACAACGCGATGGCGCCGATCTTGAGTCCGATCGCCTGCAGGCTGTCGAAGACCCAGCCGTAGAGCGCGTCTGAGCCTCGATAGACCACCACGTCGATCATGTTCTTCGCCTTGTATTTCTCCTCGCGCCCGACCACCGTGAAGAACACCTGACGCGCCGGATTGGCGATGGCGAAATTCATCCACCGCTGGGTCACCTGGAACACGAACACCACGGCCAGGCCCGGCATCCACGCCAGCATCAGGAAGCCGACGACATACACCGCCGGCAACGCAGCCGCCGCCACGCCGGTGCCGAAGCGTTGAATGAACCTGCCGGTGGCGAAGACCTGCGTGGCCAGGGTCAGAAGCCCGACGATCAGATCGATGCTGGCAAAGATCCGCGTCTGCGCGCCAGCGCCGTGCACGGTTGCGGACACCACATTGGCCTGGACGAAATAAAGGATCGTCGCGCCAAAGGACAGCAGGCTGACCCACGCGCCGACGCCGAGCAGGTAAGGCGACCGCACCAGCCCCGACAGCGCTGCGAAGGCGCTGCCGCCGACGCGGCGCTCGTCACGCCGCTGCCCTTGGGGCGACCCGGTGCTGCGCTCCAGGCGATAGGCGCAGAACACGGCGATCTCCAGGAACACGATGGCCGCGAGCAGCAGGTTGTGCGGCCCCAGCGGCACCGACAGCGCAATCGTGATCACCGGCCCCAGCAGGCCGCCGGCCGTGCCGCCAGCGCCGATGAATCCGAACAGCCGCTTGCCTTGCTCACTGGTGAACAGATCCGCCATGAACGACCAGAACACCGCGACCGCGAACAGATTGAAGACGCTGACCCAGACGAAGAACACGCGCGCCACGATCACCGGCGCGATGCCCATCTCCAGCAGTAGCCAGAACAGCGCCAGGTTGAGCACGAAGAAGTGATAAACGATCGGAATGAAGCGCGCCCGCGGCAGCCGCGCCACCAGCACGCCATAGAGCGGCTGCGCGACCAGCAGCGTCACGAAGGTCGCGGTGAAGAGCCACGGCAGTGCGCGGGTGCCACCCGCGATACCCATCTGGTCGCGCAACGGCCGCAGCACGTAGTAGCCGGCCAGCAGCGCGAAGAAGTAGCCGAAGGACCAGAGCGCCGCCGCCAATTCCTGCGGCGTCGCCGGAACCGCCCGCCGCAGCCAGCGCTGGACCGGCGTCATGGCGCCAGCGACAGCTTCTGCCTGAGTTCGGCCGCGCTCACCGATTGCCCGTAGCCGGGCCCACCGCGCTGGAATCGCCGGGCGTCGGCCAGCTTGCCGACCACCACCGGGTCGAAGCCTGCATCCTTGACCAGTCCCGCGGCGACCTTGACCGCTTCCGGATCGTCGCCGGCGATCGGGATCGCGAGCTTCGGATCGGGCCGGTGGGCCTCGCGCGCGAAGATCATGTAGGACATGGTGTTGAACGCGCGCACCAGCCGCGCGCCGGACAGGTATTTCTGCGAGACCACACCGATGCCCTCTTTCTCCACCTCGTCCGCCACCGTGCCGTCGCGCGAGGCCACGGCGTTGCAGGCATCGAGCATGACCTTGCCGTTGAGCGAACTGCCGTAGTCCTTGCCGATTTGCGGCAGCGCACCATAGGGCACCGCGATGAACAGTGCGTCGCCAAAGGCGATCGCCTGCGCCACCGTGCCTGCGCTGGCCAGCGAGCCGAGGCCGCCGACGAGGTCCTTGAGTTCCTCGGGATGGCGCGAGGAGAACATCACCGGATGTCCGGCCTTGACCCAGAGTCCGCCGATCGTGCCGCCGATGTGCCCCGAGCCGATGACGCCGATACGCATGCCGCCCGATGCCGCCTGCGCCAGTGCCAAGCGCGGCTGCATCGCCGAAAAAACGACCCAGGCGCCGCCTGCTGTCAGCAGTCCGCGGCGGGTGCGATCGGGGGATGGATGTCGTGCCATCGAAACCTCCTGCGTCCGGCGAACCAGGGGAGGCCGGCTCGCAAGGCATCATCTTCCGCCGGACCCGGTCGTGCAAGTCCGCCCGGAAGCCGCTCAGTCTGGCGTAAGAAACCGAAAGAAATCGGAAACCGCGACATGGCACGCCAATCGCTTGGTCGTCGCCAGCGGCACGGCAAAACCTGCCTTGGGGCCCGCCGGCGACTGGCGCCGGTGCGCCGAGGCACCATCGCTGTGCGGCGAACGCCCATGTCACGCTCCAACGACCCTTTCGACACCTACCTGCTGCACGTGTTCAGCGCGTTGATGGACGAGCGCAGCGTCTCGCGAACGGCGGCACGGCTCAAGCGATCTTCCTACGTGATCGGGGCCGCGCTCGACCGCCTCCGGGTCATCTTCGACGACCCTCTGCTGCTCCGGGACGGGCCGCGCCTGTTGCCGACCGAACGGGCGTTGCAACTGGAGGCTTCATTGCAGAAGGCGCTCGGCGACATCGGGGTATCGAAGCGCCAGGACGCCACACCCACACCCCCGGCGCCGCCGCTGATGGCGGTTGTGGTCCGTCGCATGCGAAGCACGCCGCAAGGCGCATTGATTCCGTCGCGCCGGCCCGCCGCCGCCCGGCTCGTGCGCTTGTCGTAAGGGCGCCGGGAATCCGCCGCTCGACCTGAGGCCCGGTCGCACGCACAGCCCGCAGGTCGGGCCGGCACGGAATCCGTGCCGCAAAATGCGAACTTTTGAATCAAAATGCCGGTCTCCGCCGATCCTCCGCCATGGCCGACACACTTTCCCGTCCTCTGCTGAGCCCCGAGCACATCGCGCTGATCGACAAGGGGGTCTCCGCCAACGTCGCTTCGCGCAATGCGGCGCGTCGACCCAGTGTGATGCGCGCGGTCGGCACGAGCATCTCGCCGGACGGAACGGAAATCACCGTGTTCGTCTCACGCACCCACGCGAGGCAGCTTCTGCAGGATGTCGCCGCGACCGGCGAAGTCGCCGTGGTGTTCAGCGAGCCGCTGAGCCATCGCACCGTGCAGGTGAAGGCTCGCAAGGCCGAACTCCGCGGCGCCGAGGAAGGCGATCTGCCGGTCCTGCGGCGCTACCTGAAATCCATGGAACACGAGTTGAGCCTGGTCGGTTGCGACCTCCCCTTCGTCCACACGGTGCTGGCGTTCAGGCTGGACGACCTGGTGGCGGTGTATTTCCGCCCCGACGCTGCCTTCGACCAAACCCCCGGGCCCAAGGCCGGCAGCGCCCTGCCCGCGACGGCCGCCTCATGAGCGCCGCGCCGGGCCGCCCCAAGCAAGCTCGCACCGCAGTGCGGAGCACGGAGGTTACGCAATGAGCGCAACCGGACCGCCCCTCTCGCTGCACGCCATCCGCTCGTGCTTCGAAGGCGCGGTCCCGGCCATCATGTCGACCTGCGCGGAAGACGGCACACCCAACGTCGCATACATCTCGCAGGTCTACTACGTGGACGAGCGGCATGTCGCGCTGTCGTTCCAGTTCTTCAACAAGACGCGGCAGAACATCCTCGCCAATCCCTGCGCCGGCGTGCTGCTGATCGATCCGGCCACCGCCGGGTACTACCGCTTGCACCTGCGCTACCTGCGGACCGAGACCCATGGCCCGCTGTTCGAGCGGATGAAGGCGCAGCTCGCAGGCATTGCCTCGCATTCGGGGATGGCGGGCGTGTTCCAGCTGCGGGGGTCCGACGTGTATGAAGTCGAGTCCATCGAAGGCCTGGAAGGTGAACGCCTCGCGCCGGCTCCGCTCCGGCACGGGCTGCTCGCGGGCGTGCGCCGGTCGGCCGAGCGGCTCGCGGCCTGCTGCGCCACCGACGAACTGCTGCAATCCGTGCTCGCGGCGCTGAACGATCACCTCGACGTGCAGCACGCCATGGTGCTGATGCTGGACTCGGCCACGCAACGCCTCTACACGGTGGCGAGTTGCGGGTACGCGACCTCCGGCGTCGGCTCGGAGATCGAGATCGGTCACGGGGTCATCGGGGTGGCCGCGCGCGAGCGCACGCCGGTTCGCATCGGCCACATGACCAATGCGGCCAGCTACAGCCATGCCATGCGCAGCAGCCTGCGCGAGATCGAGCCCGGCATCGTCCTCGACACGGAGATTCCGTTTCCCGGCCTGCCCGAGCCGCACAGCCAGCTCGCCGTTCCCATCGTCTCGGGTGGGCGTCTGCTGGGCGCACTGTTCGTCGAGAGCCCGCTCGACATGCGCTTCGGCTTCGACGACGAAGACGCGCTGGTCGCCATCGCCGGCCACCTGGGCGCGGCGCTGGAGTTGTTGCGCGCCGCCGATGAACCGGCCTCGACACCGGAAGAACCGGCGCCGCCCGCCGTGGCGTCCGCCAGCGGCGCGCCGATGCCGGTGCGCCACTACCTCGCGAACAACAGCGTCTTCATCGGCGACAGCTACCTCATCAAGGGCGTGGCGGGCGCCATCCTCGGCAAGCTGCTGCGCGAATACGCGCAGCAGGGCCGCACCGAGTTCACCAACCGCGAGCTTCGGCTCGATCCCGCGATCAAGTTGCCCGATCTCTCGGACAACCTGGAAGCGCGCCTGGTGCTGCTGCAGCGGCGCCTCGCGGAAAACAGTCCGCATCTGCGCCTCGAGAAAACCGGGCGCGGCCGCTTCAGCCTGCGGGTGGAACGGCCCGTCGCGCTCACCGAAATCGCGGGGTGACATTCACCCTGGCAATCCGAGGCTGGCTGCGAGCTTGGCCCACTCGCGCTCGGTGAGGTGCGGACGCACTACGTCGAGTGCCGCGGCAAACGCGGGTGCCGGAGCATGCGCGCGCATGTCGCTCAGCATGGCGGTTCGCTCGGCCGGGTTCATGAAAGGCACCATCCAGCGGACGATGAACATCATCTCTTCCGGCGGAATCGAGGCGACGAGCGCGCCATGGATCTGCTCGAGTTCGGCATCCGTGTAACGCGCCCAAAGGACCGCGTTGTGCGCCGTTTCCTCGACGTGCATGTGTTCGAAGTTGTGTGCGATGAACAGCGACAGCGCGCGGTACAGCGCGAGCGTGCCTTCGGCGCGCGAGGCAGGGTCGCATTGCAGCAGCGCCGTGGTCTGCCGCGCCAGCGCCTCGATGGCTTCGACGTGCTCTTGATGCTCGTGCGAAATCTGGCCGCTGGAGCCCGGCGCGCGGGCTTCCAGGGCGGTGTGCACGAAGTCGTTCTCGTGGCGCAGGTGCGAGCGGCAGATCTCCAGCAGTTGCAGGACGCGCTGCGTGACCTGCGCGAGTTCCAGCGCGTCGTCGCAATCCATCCGCCCGAGCGCGAGCAGGTTGTCGGCCATCAGCGCGCGCAATGCCTTGTGGATGCCGACGTAGAGATCGACGCGGGGTGCTGCAACCGCCGCGACCTGGCGCATTTCGCGCGGATCGATGTTCATGGGAGTCCTTCTTTTCGGTTCAGCGGCTGGCGCCCCATGCGCCCTCCTGCTGGGAAAGAAGTCTAGGAATTCGACGCTTCGCGCGCCGCTAAGAAATGCTTAAGCAATCCCTCAGCAAACCTTAAATTTCGATCTATCCCGAACGTACGGTTCGGTCGAAGGCATGCGAGAGAATGGGCGCTGTGCATATGCCTTGACGGACCGGAGCAACCCCAGCGTGTCAGATCGATCACCTTCAGCCGCTCGCAGCGGCCGCCGCGCGACGCGAGCGGACGACGTCCCTTCTGCCGAGGAAGGCGGTCCGACCCGCCGGCGCCTGCGGCGCGAGCGCACCGACCTCCTGGAGACGCGCATCCTCGAAGCGGCCATCGAGGAATTCGCGGAGCACGGCTTTGCAGGCGCACGGATCGAGCGCGTCAGCGCGGCGGCCGGCACGGTCGACCGGATGCTGTACTACTACTACGGCAACAAGGAGCGGCTCTACCAGGCAGTGCTTGCAAAAATCTACGAAGGCATGATCGGCGCCCAGCGCGAATTCGTGACGCCTGAAGATCCTGTCGAAGGGATCCGCCAGCTGGTCCTTCACTCGTGGGACCACTATCTTTCGCACCCGAACCTGGTCCGCCTTCTGATGAACGAAAACCTGCTGCGCGGCAAGCACATCCGTCAGTGGCTGCAGGTCGAACGCGTCACCCTCCCTCTGGTGGAGACGGTCCAGACGCTGCTGGAGAGCGGGCAGGCCAAGGGCGTGTTCCGACGCGACGTGTCTTCCGAGCATGTGCTGATGACGATCATGTCGCTCGGCTTCTTCTACCTGTCGAACCAGTACACCTGTTCCGCGTGGCTCGGTGCCGACCTGATGAGCCGCCCGCGCCGCGCGGCATGGCGAGCCCACATCTGCGATGTCGTGCTCACCATGCTGTCGCCCGAGGCCGCCGCTGCGACATTGCCACGCGCCGACAAAGCGCCCGCCAAGCCGAAGCGAAAGCCGGCCTCGAACGGAAAGTGATCAGGCAGCGCCTGATTGCGCCCACGTTTCGCGAACGAAGCGCGCAATCGCCGCGTTCTGGTCGATCAGCGAGAAGCGCGCGTTGTGCGCGTAGTCGGGCAGGTTGATCATCTCCGTCGTGATCCAGCGCAACGGGGAATCGTCGTGGCTGCGGTGGTAGGCGAGCACCTTGCGCACCACTTCCTTGGTGCAGTCGAGCTTGCTTTCATCCCAGTGCGAATGCCATTCGCCGTCAGCCGGCGCAGCGAACGGATAGAGAATGCCGCGCCCGGGCTCGCCGCTGCGGTAGGGGAAGATCGAATGCTCGGGCACGGCCGCGACCGCGTCGGTCGGATCACTGATCGACCAGCGATTGCGCGGTCCGTTCGGCGCCACGCTGCGCAGCTGGAGCCAACGCACGATGCCCATCTCGATCCACTGGTCGACGAAATTGCCGGGCTGGAACGGGTCGAGCACGGCACGCCCCGCCGCGACATCCTCGGTCAGCCCGCAGATCGCCAGTTCCTCGGCGTTGCCCATCTTGAAGATGGCGTGGCTGTAGTCGAGCGTGAAGCGGAATGGAATGCCGCGGTCCCGCACCGCCCGCGCAACCGGCGCGACCCGTCGCGGGTCCTCGCTCCACATGTTGACGTGGAACTCGAAAGCCGGCTCGATCCCCCGCGCCATGCCTTCGTCGTAAGCGCGCAGGTAGAAGTCGACCACCTCGCGGTCTTCGATCGGGCGTCCCTTCGCGTCGTGCCAGTACAGCATGATGTTGTGCGTCTCGGCACCCACCTCCCCCGCAAGCCGAAGCTTCTCGGCCAGCAGCCCCTCGTCGCGCCCCAATGCATAGAACCAGCTCGCGGTGCGAACCGGCAGCGCGTAGCGCTCGATGCAACGCAAGTAGTCGTCCACCTGCCCGGGCATCGGAAGCCGGTCGAAGAAATCGAACGCACCCGCCTCGCGGACGAGCCTGAACTGCTCTTCGACCGGCGCCTCATTGAGCGAAACGGGCGACGCGATCGAGGAGGCCTGCGCGCCGCGACCGTTGCAGCCGATGGGCGGAAGCGTCGCGCTCACGAGGGGTTGCGCAGTTTGCGGATCTGTTCATCCGACGGCTGCAGCTTCGCGCCGTCGAAGTAGACGCCTGAGGGCATCACGCCCTTGCCGTCCTTGACCGCCGTGCGCCCCACGAAGATACCCAGCGTCGACTGGTTGTCCTGGGGCCGGAAGACGACAGGCCCGAAGGGCGAGCCGAACTGCAGGCCCTTGAAGGCCGTGATGAGCTTCTCGGTATCGGTCGAGCCCGCCTTCTGGATTCCCGCAGCAATGGCCTTGACCGTTGCATAGCCGACCACGGAGTTCAGGCGCGGATAGTCGTTGTACTTCTTCTGGTAGGCAGCCAGGAATGCCTTGTGCTCCGGCGTGTCGATGTTGGCGTAGGGGTAGCCGGTCACGATCCAGTTTTCCGGGGCGTCGCCCTTGAGCGGGTCCAGGTACTCAGGCTCGCCAGTCAGCAGGCTGACCACTTCGCGTCCCTCGAACAGGCCTCGCGTCTTGCCTTCGCGGGCGAGCTTGGTGAGGTCGCTGCCGAACATCACGTTGAAGATCGCGTCCGGCTTGGCATCGGCGAGCGCCTGCGCGACGGCGCCGGCGTCGATCTTGCCGAGCGGAGGCGCTTGCTCCGCCACGAACTCGATGTCGGGCTGCGCCTTCTTCATGTTTTCCTTGAAAGCCGCCGCGGCCGCTTGCCCGTACTCATAGTTGGGGTAGACAAGTGCCCAGCGCTTCTTGTGCAGCTTTGCCGCCTCGCCGATCACCGACGTGGCGAGTGCGTAGGTGCCGGAGCGAAGGCGATAGGTATAGCGGTTGCCGTTGTCCCAGACGACCTTGTCGCTCAACGGACCCGAGGCCAGGAAGAAGACCTTCTTTTGCTTCGCGAAATCGGTCAATGCGAGCCCGACATGGGACAAGGTCACGCCCGCGAGGATGTCCACGCTCTCGCGCGAGAGGAGTTCTTCGGCCACACGAACCGCGTCGCCCGGGTTGCCGTTGTCGTCACGGAACACGGTTTCCAGCTTCTTGCCAAGCACGCCGCCGGCCGCGTTGATCTCGTCCTGCGCCAGTAGCCAGCCCTGCTTGTAGGGCACCAGGTTTTGCGGCAGCGCCTTGTAGCTGTTGATTTCACCGATCTTGATCGTGCCTTGCGCGCCTGCCTGCGCACCGACGATGCAGACACTGGCGGCCAGCACGCGGGCTGCGGCGGAAATGAGGGATTTCATCGCGGGGGTCCTTTCTGGGGCGGAATGCGGGACGTGAAGC
Source organism: Variovorax sp. 10L426 (assembly GCF_056395305.1). Lineage (NCBI taxonomy): Bacteria > Pseudomonadati > Pseudomonadota > Betaproteobacteria > Burkholderiales > Comamonadaceae > Variovorax > Variovorax sp. 10L426. Next base: position 50,059 of record NZ_JBFTJF010000018.1, read on the forward strand.
AAGACGCAGCGCGGCTCAGCCGTCGCCGGCAGCCATTTCCTCGACGATGCGGCGCATCTTGATAGACGAGCCGTCGAGGCCGAGCTGAATGCGGTGCCACTGGCGCGGCTTGTCTTCGTTGCGTTGGATCGCTTCCAGGACGCGCTTGTCCTCGTTGAAGGCAAGCCGCAGGTTGCTGCGCAGGCGCTCGTCGACGACCGGGTCCGACGGCGAGTTCCTCAGACAGAGCCAATGCTGCACGCAACTGCGTTGATCGACCGGTGTGATGAAGTGGCAGGCGTACATCTGGATGCAGTTGTCGCGGTTGCCCTCGGGTGCGCCGGTGCCGGTCTTCGCGGAACCGAAGTCGATCACCGCGATGCTGGGCGCGTGGTAGTGGTAGTAGTGCCAGCGATCGACGTTCCCGCCGAAGTCCTTCAAGCCCTCGAAGACCGGAATCAACGGACCGTCGATCACCCAGCGCCAGGTCACGACCTTGTTGCCCTGGCGCTCGTGCTGCACGCGTGTCTCCTCGCGGCCCGCGCTCGCCAAAGTTGTCTGGTGCACAAAGACCACATGCGTCGGGTCGCACAGGTTGTCCGCCAGGCTCAGGTAGTTGGCCTGAACGAGCAAGGCATCGCCTTCGACCACGCTATAGCTGGGGTCGTCGTATTCGGGCAAATGGAAAACCTGGCTGCGATCGGCCCGCTCGGGGTCCCCCATCCACACCCAGACCATGCCCATGCTCTCAGCCGTCGGATAGCTGCGCACGTGAAAGCTGGGCGGTATCCGCGACATGCCCGGCGCGGAAACGCACTGGCCGGCGCAATCGAAGGTGAGGCCGTGGTAGGCGCATTCGATGGCATTGCCACGCAGCCGGCCGATCGACAGCGGCGCCAGCCGGTGCGGGCAGGCATCCTCCAGCGCCGCGACGACGCCGTCCTCGGTGCGATAGACGGCAAGATCCTCCTCGAGAAGCCGGCGCGCAACGATGTCGCGTCCGACGTCTCGCGACCATGCGAGCGGGTACCAGGCGTTATAGGCATAGGCGGTCATGAACTGTCCTCGGGAAGGTGCCGGCAAGTTGCTTGACGCGGTGCGCTGCAGAAACCATGCCAACGGAAAGTAAGCAACTTCTACATTTTCATGGAGAGACTACTTAATTTCGGTGCACTGAGACACCGGGTTTGCACCGGGTTGGGTTTTTGCAGGTCGCCGGACTTGTTACTAGGCAATTCCGTCTAGACGCGACGGCACACCTTGCCCGGCGCCTCCCGGCGCACTAATCTGAACACGCGGGCGGGCGTCCCCGCCCGGGGGGAGTTCGCCATGTATGAACGCATCCTCGTTGCCACCGACGGCTCCGAGCTGTCGGAAGTGGCGGTGACCAGCGCCATTGACCTTGCCGTCCTGACGCAGGCGGAACTCATTGCCGTCAAGGTCGTTCACCAGTACCCGTCCAGCTATTTCGAAGGCTCGCTGCTGCTCAGCCAGATGGAGGTCACGCGCCTTCGGGAGCAGGCCGACGTCGAGGCGCAGCGCGTGGTCGACGCGGTCAAGGAGAAGGCCGACGCGCAAGGCGTGAAGAGCTGTCGTTCCATCGTCATGCAGTCGGAGCTGGTGTCCGAAGCCATCATCGAGGCCGCCCGCGTCCACCACTGCGACCTCATCGTCATGGCTTCGCACGGCCGGCGCGGCATCAAGCGCCTGCTGATGGGCAGCGAAACGCTGCATGTGCTGACGCACTCGCACACGCCGGTGCTGGTACTGCGACCCTAGCGCGGTGCCTGTGCGTCGCGTTGTCGGTCCTCGCGCTTGATCGCAAGGTAGGTCGAGAGGTCGATCTCGTGCAGTTGCGTCGGGTACTGCTCGACCGACTGGAACCAGCTGTTCAGGCGCTTGTCTTCCCGCTCGGCCTGCGGCACGGAGAGCCCATCGAGATAGGCGTCGAGCGTGAGGAAGTAGCGCATCGCATTGCGCTCCACCAGTCCGCGCAGGCCTCGGATGTATTCGGGCGCGCCATCCGGCGTCTTGCCGACCACGGTGAATCCCACCTTGTTGCTGCCGAAGGTCGCGAGGTAGGCCTGCGTGGCGAGCTTTGCCATCATGTTGTGGTCGTAGGCATAGGCAAAGTGCAGGAAGGTCTGGCGCTCGGCGAGCGGAATGGCTTCGAGCAGAACGCGGTAATGGCTGGTGCCCATGGGACCCGACTCGGCGGACAGATCCACCAACAGGTAGTCGCGCGAGTCATGCACGACCCGGTGAACGAACGACAGCTCGAACGCCTGGTCGATCGGCTTGTCGTAGCGCGGCACGACGCTGAGAGTGACGGTGTCTCCGCCCGATGAGCGAGCCGCGCGGCAGCGGCGGTTGTTGATGTGCAGCACCAGCATGTCGCACCACTGAGACGATCGCTCCAGCGCATGGCGAACATCGTCGATGGAATCGTCCACGACCGCATAGACGTCGCCCTGCAATCCGCCGTCGGTCTCCTTCGAATCGAGGACCACGGGACGCTTCAAGGGGCTGTTGGCCAGCTGGTCGCCGAGCTTGCGGTGAAGTTCGCGCATGGCCGGCGCCGAGCCTGCATCCAGCGCTGCGTTTGCGCCGAGCGCCGTGGCACTCATCAAGAGCCAGAGACCGATACGAAGAAGGATCGCGGCGAGCGGCTTGTTCATGGACGACACCCTACAGCAACCGCTTCGCCTTCGCTGGTCTATCGCCCCTTGCGAATCGGCTTGCCGGCAGAAGGCCTGGGGCGCCCCGCCCCGGTATCGCGCGGCGGCAGGCCGGTGTGCTGCGTCAGGATGCGGCCCTTCACGGGCTTCACCGGCGTGAGCGCGACGGTGGTCGAGTTCTTGCGTCGTGCGCTCTGGTAGCTGCCGTCGGTCAGCGGCTGCCAAGTCGGGATCAGGTGATGCTTGCCGTTGCCGATCAGGTCAGCGCGGCCCATGGCTTTCAAGGCCTCGCGCAGCAAGGGCCAGTTGTTGGCATCGTGGTAGCGCAGGAAGGCCTTGTGCAGGCGGCGGCGCTTGTCGCCGCGCACGATGTCCACCGTCTCGCTCTCGCGGGTGATCTTGCGCAGCGGATTCCTGTTGGTGTGGTACATCGCCGTGGCGGTGGCCATGGGCGATGGGTAGAAGGTCTGCACCTGGTCGGCGCGGAAGCCATTCTTCTTGAGCCAGATCGCGAGGTTCATCATGTCCTCGTCGCTGGTGCCCGGATGCGCGGCGATGAAGTACGGGATCAGGTATTGCTTCTTGCCAGCCTCGGCGCTGAACTTCTCGAACATCTGCTTGAACTTGTCATAGCTGCCGATGCCCGGCTTCATCATCTTGGTGAGCGGGCCCTGCTCCGTGTGCTCGGGCGCGATCTTGAGGTAGCCGCCCACGTGGTGCTGCACGAGCTCCTTGACGTATTCGGGCGACTGCACGGCCAGGTCGTAGCGCAGGCCGGAGCCGATCAGGATCTTCTTGATGCCCTTGAGCGCACGCGCGCGGCGGTAGATCTTGATCAGCGGATCGTGATTGGTGTTCAGGTTCTGGCAGATGCCGGGGTACACGCAGCTCGGCTTGCGGCAGGCCGCCTCGATCTCCGGCGACTTGCAGCCGATGCGGTACATGTTGGCCGTCGGCCCGCCGAGGTCTGAGATGGTGCCGGTGAAGCCCTTCACGCTGTCGCGGATTGCCTCGACCTCCTTGATGATCGAATCCTCGGAGCGGCTCTGGATGATCCGGCCCTCGTGCTCGGTGATCGAGCAGAAGGTGCAACCGCCGAAGCAGCCGCGCATGATGTTCACGCTGAAGCGGATCATTTCCCAGGCCGGGATCTTGGTCGCGCCGTCGTGGCTGCCATGCTCGTCGGCATAACGCGGATGCGGGCTGCGCGCATACGGTAGGTCGAACACATGGTCCATCTCGGCCGTGGTCAGCGGGATGGGGGGCGGATTGATCCAGACGTCGCGTGCGGTCGTGCCTTCGCCGTGTGCCTGCACCAGCGCCCGCGCATTGCCGGGGTTGGTTTCGAGGTGGAGCACGCGGTTGGCGTGGGCGTAGAGCACCGGATCGGCACGCACCTGCTCGTACGAAGGCAGCCTGATCACCGAACGGTCGCGTGGCGGCACCTTGACCCGGGCGCGGCTCTGCAAGGCCGGATTGGGGACGAAGGTCAGCGGCTTGATCGCGGGATTGACGGAACCCGCCGCTTCGGCAGCCGCGGCAACGGCCTGGGCCTCGTCTTCCTTGGCGCAGGTCGCGCCGTTGGCCTTGGCCTGCTCCGACACCATCAGGTAGGGATTGACGTGCGCCTCGACGCGGCCGGGCTCGTCCACACTGGTCGAATCGATCTCGAACCAGCCCTCAGGCGTTTCGCGACGGACGTATGCAGTGCCGCGCACATCGGTGATCTGGTGCACCGGCTCGCGCGCGGCCAGGCGATGTGCGATCTCGACGATCGCGCGCTCGGCGTTGCCGTAGAGCAGCAGGTCGCACTTGGCATCGACCACGATGGAGCGGCGCACCTTGTCCTGCCAGTAGTCGTAATGCGCGATGCGGCGCAACGAACCTTCGATGCCGCCGAGGACGATCGGCACGTCGCTCCAGGCTTCCTTGCAGCGCTGCGAATAGACGATGGCCGCGCGGTCAGGCCGCTTGCCGCCGACATCGCCGGGCGTGTAGGCGTCGTCGCTGCGGATCTTCCGGTCCGCCGTGTAGCGGTTGATCATCGAATCCATGTTGCCGGCCGTCACGCCGAAGAACAGGTTCGGCTTGCCGAGCACCTTGAACGGATCGGCGCTGTGCCAGTCGGGCTGCGCGATGATGCCGACGCGGAAGCCCTGCGCCTCCAGCATGCGGCCGATCACGGCCATGCCGAAGCTCGGGTGGTCGACGTAGGCGTCGCCGGTGACCACGATGATGTCGCAACTGTCCCAGCCCAGGGCGTCCATCTCGGCACGCGAAGTCGGCAGGAACTTGGCCGTGCCGAAGCGCGCCGCCCAATACTTGCGGTAGCTGGTCAGCGGCTTGGCGGCGCGCGTGAAGAAGGAGACGTCGACGGGGGCGTTCATCGGGATATTGGCGGCACTGGGTGGCAATGTCGCCTTGGAGGCCTGCGGGCCGGGTGGGCCCGTTGTGGGCAACCCGCGATTTTAGGGTTTCCCATTGGTTTTGTCGCCCTAAAGGCTAAAACACGCGTCCGGATCGATCGCTCAATTGATTGCTTTGGTCAAGCAATCGAATGACAATGGCAAGCATGTCAGTCGAAACACCTCCCTCTTCGCCCGCCACCGTTTTTCACGATGTGGCCGCGGTCAAGGCGATCCGCCAGTTCAACCGCTTCTATACGCGCCGCATCGGCGTGCTCGACCCCTACCTGGACAGCGACCTGTCACTCACCGACGTACGGGTCCTGTACGAGTTGGCGCACCGCGAAGCGCCTGTGGCCAGCGAGATCGGCAAGGACTTGCATCTGGACGGCGGCTACCTCAGCCGCATCCTGCGCCGCTTCGAAGCAAACGGCTGGCTCACGCGGGAGACGAATGCGCGGGACGCGCGGCAAAGTCTTTTGCGCTTGACGGAGGCCGGCTATCAAGCTTTTGCGCCGCTCCAGCAGAAATCACGCGACGAAGCCGCCGCCCTCCTCGCGCCGCTGGCCGCACCCGAGCGGCGCCGGTTGATCGACGCCATGAGCACCGTCCAGACGCTGCTCGCCCCCTCAAGCGAAGCCCGCCCCCAGCGAACAGTCGTCCTGCGCGATCCTGGTCCGGGCGATATCGGCTGGGTGGTTCAGCACCACGGCGAGATCTATGCGCGCGAATATGGCTGGAACAGCGATTTCGAAGCGCTGGTGGCCGACATTGCCGGTCAGTTCCTGCGCAAGTTCCAGCCCGCGTGGGAGCGCTGCTGGATCGCAGAATTGGATGGCGAGCGGGTCGGAGCCGTATTCGTCGTGCGCAAATCGGCCACGACGGCGCAACTCCGCATGTTGATCCTGAGCGCCAAGGCGCGCGGCCTTGGACTGGGCGCACGCCTGACCGACGAATGCATCGCCTTTGCCCGCAACAAGGGCTACAAGAAGATGGTGCTGTGGACCAACAGTTGCCTGACGGCCGCACGCGGCATCTACGCCGCGCGAGGGTTCAAACTCGTCAAGTCGGAGCCCTACGAGGGCTTCGGCCAGCAACTGGTCGGTGAGACCTGGGAACTCAGGCTCGCCCCTATTGCATGAACCAGCCGTGGCTCACGACCAGCGACTGACCCGTCAGCGCATTGGTCGGGAACGCTGCGAACATCAGCGCGACGCGCGCGACGTCGTCGGTGGTGGTGAACTCGCCGTCCACCGTCTCCTTGAGCATGACGTTCTTGATCACCTGGTCTTCGGTGATGCCCAGCGTCTTGGCCTGCTCCGGAATCTGCTTTTCGACCAGCGGCGTGCGCACGAAGCCCGGGCAGATCACGTTGGCGCGCACGCCATGCTTGGCGCCTTCCTTGGCGACAGTCTTCGCGAGCCCGATGAGGCCGTGCTTGGCTGTGACGTACGGCGCCTTCAGCAGCGAGGCTTCCTTGGAATGCACCGAGCCCATGTAGATCACGCTGCCGCCGCGGCCTTGCGCATACATGTGCTTGAGGCAGGCCTTGGTGGTGAGAAAGGCACCGTCGAGATGGATCGCCAGCATCTTCTTCCAGTCTGCGAAGCTGAACTCCTCCACCGGATGGACGATCTGGATGCCTGCATTGCTGATCAGGATGTCGATGCCGCCGAAAGCCTTGGCGGCCTCCTCGACCGATGCATTGACCTGGTCCTCGCTGGTGACGTCGACGCCGACGCCGATGGCTTGCGCGCCGGTCGCCTTGAGTTCGGCGGCCGTTGCATCGGCGGCTTCCTTGTTGAGATCGGCGATCACGATCTTGGCGCCTTCCTGGGCGAACACGATGGCGATTTCCTTGCCAATACCGCTGGCCGAGCCGGTGATGAAAGCGACCTTGTCCTTGAGTTGCATGAAGATTCCTTTGCGTGACGGAGGTGAAAGAGAGCGAGTGAGAGCGTGCAATCTGCGTGCCGCGTCTTAAGCGAACCTGATCCGCATGCTTATTCGGCGGCGGGGATCTGCGGCAGCTTCATCGGGCGCCGGACGCGGCGGGCGTTGGGTTCGGTCAGATCGAAGGTGGTGACGCCGTTGGTCTGCGACGCGCTCTGCAGCCATTCGGGATGGTCGAGCGTGTTGCGGATGTCGCGAAGACCGGCATCCCAGTGCTCGTCGACCGATGCGCGCGAGAACTCGTAGTCCTTCGATTCGAGTTCGTAGGGCTTGTCGCGGTAGATCAGGTGCACGATCTCGACGGGCTTGTGGGACAACTGGGCACTCACCGAGGCCACGCTCGGGTCGTTGCGCAGCGCCGGGGGCAGCTTCTTGATCAGGTCCGAGATGGCCTGCTGGAGGTTCATGTTCGATGCGAGCGCGTCGGTGTTCATGCGGGTGCGGCTCGAATAGGTGATGTCCTTCTGCCGCTCCAGCGTTTCGGAGATGGTGCGCGGCAGGCAGCCGCGCGCGCTGAACAAGTCAACCTGCAGCACCAGCAGCGGCTCGCTCCGCGGGTGCGTGTCGAGCACATATTGCAGTGGCGTGTTGGAGACGATGCCGCCGTCCCAGTAGTCTTCGCCGTCGATGTTCACCGGCGCAAAGCCCGGCGGCAACGCGCCGCTGGCCATGATGTGCTCCGGGCCGATGCGCTGCACCGTGTTGTCGAAGTAGATCGAGTTGCCGGTGCGCACGTTGACCGCGCCCACACTGAAGCGCACGTCGGGATGATTGATTCGATCGAAGTCCACCAGCCGCTCCAGCGTGGCTTTCAGCGGCGAGGTGTCGTAGTAGCTCAGCACCGGTGCGGAGGCACCGAGAAGCAGCGCCGGCGTGCGGCGGGGTTCGAAGAAGCCGGGCACGCCGAACATCGCTGTCGTGGTCGCGCTCCACTGGTTGAACGCGGTCCGGTCGAAGCACCACGTGGGCACGCGCTGAGCGGGGCCGGAAGAAACGAGGTCCCAGAACTCCCGCAATCGCTGTACGCGCATGTCGGGGGCGTTGCCGGCAATCAGTGCCGCGTTGATCGCGCCGATCGACACGCCGGCCACCCAGTCGAGCGTCCGGTGCCGTTCGAAGACGCCGGCGTACACGCCGGCCTGGTAGGCGCCCAGTGCGCCGCCCCCCTGCAACACCAGCGCCTTCTTGACGGTGGCGATATCGACACGGGGGACGGAGGACTGGACGGCGGAAAGCGTCACTTTTCGAGGATTTCGCATGGCGTCATTGGACACCATGCGAGAAGCTCCCGCTTCTGCCGGAAGCTACATCTTCGGCAACATCTGTCCCCGAATCTCGCCGCCCGGGTTCGCCGCGGTGTGCACGTTGGCGTACCACCTGCCCGCCATCAGGTCGGCGGCCTGGGCCGGCGTCAGGGTTGCCTGTCCCTCGATGGGGCTGGTCGGCGACGCGAAGGGAAGCACCACGGCAGCGTTGGCGCCCGCCGAGGCCGGTCCATGGAAATGCGCCGCTGTTGCCGGGCCGCTCAATCCCTCGAACGTGATCTTGTACTTGAGCACGTTCGTGTCCTTGTTCAGCCAGGCTTCAGCCAGGCCGCTGCCGCGCGTCATGTTGGGCGGCACTTCGCTGGCCGCGTTCATCGCGCCGCTGAAGCTGGCGGTGTTGGACTTTGACATCATTCCGCAGCCTGCGAGGGCGGCGGTCGCAACGCCGGCCACGAGGGCCATGCGCAAGGTGGTGCCATATCGGGTCATGGACGAATCTCCAGCAGTTTTCGAAATGTCAGCATAGACAGCATCCCGGTGGAGCGATGTCGGCCACGAACCCGTCTTTCGCCATCGCGGTGGCATCATTCCGATACATGAGCACCCTCCCCTCCGCCCAGGATGTCGTCGGTTTCTGGCGCGACGCCGGTCCCGACCGATGGTTCGCCAAGGACGACGCCTTCGACGCCGCGTTCAAGTCACGCTTCGAGGCGGCGCACCATGCGGCCGCCAGCGGCACGCTCGACCACTGGGCCGCCGACGCCGAGGGCGCGTTGGCATTGCTGGTGCTGCTGGACCAGTTCCCGCGCAATACCTGGCGCGACAGCGGCCGCATGTACGCCACCGACGCCAAGGCGCTGGCCGTGGCATCGGCCGCCGTCGATGCCGGACTGGATCGGCAGGTCGAGCCGGCGCTGCGGCCCTTTTTCTACCTGCCCTTCATGCACTCGGAGTCGCTGGCGGATCAGGAGCGTTCGGTCGTCCTCAACGCCGAGCTTGACCCCAACACACGGCGCTTTGCGGTGCACCATCGCGACATCATTGCGCGCTTCGGCCGCTTTCCGCATCGCAACGCCGCACTGGGGCGCGACACCACGCCCGAGGAACGCAGGTTCCTCGATGAGGGCGGCTTCAAGGGTTAGGCTTGAGCGCGGCCGATTGATCGGGACGGGTCGGAGACGCCAGCGCGCCCGGACGCGGCGTGCCCTTGAAGGACCCGTATTCGTGGGCATAGACCCAGGTGAACTCCACGCCCAGCAAGAAGATCTGCGCCGAGTAGTAGACCCACACCAGCACCACCACGAGCGACCCGGCCGCGCCATAGCCCGAGGCGATGCCGGTCTTGCCGATGTACAGGCCAATCAGGTACTTGCCGACCGTGAACAGCACCGCGGTGACCAACGCGCCGATCCACACGTCGCGCCACTGCACGCTCACACGGGGCATGATCTTGAAGATCATCGCGAACCCCACTGTCACGATCGCGAAGCCGAAGGCGGAATTGACCTCCTGCGCCACCGCCGCCCAGCCGCCGAAGACGGGCGCCCACCATTCGCCGAGCGCCGCCAGCGCCGCATTGACGACCAGGGACACGATCAACAGGAAGCCGATGCCCATGATCATGCTGAACGAGAGCAGCCGCACGCGCACCAGGTCCAGCATGCCGTTGGAGGTCTGCCGCGCCGGCGCGCGCCAGATGCGGTCGAAGGCGTCCTGAAGCTCCCCGAACACCGTGGTCGCACCGACAACCAGCAGCACGATGCCGGCCACCGTCGCGACGATGCCCTGCCTCGGCTTGTTGAGGGCTTCGAGCATGACCTGCACGGCGCGCGCGCCTTCGGCGCCCATCAGCCCCGAGATCTGCTCGAAGATTTCGCCGCGCGCCTCTTCGCGCCCGAACACGAGGCCGACGACCGAGATCACGATCAGGATCAGCGGCGCCACCGAGAACACCGTGTAATAGGCCAACGCCGCGCCCATGCTCGGGGCATAGTCGGCCCGCCACGACGCGAAGGTCTGCTTGCAGAGATCGATCAGCGCACGGATGACATTCATGCGCGCAGTGTCGCAGCATGCCAAAGCTTCGCAAGCCCGACCTCATGCATCGAAGTAGAGGTGGAACTCCCACGGGTGCGGGCGCAGCCTCACGGGATCGACCTCATGCTTCCATTTGTATTCGAGCCAGGTTTCGATCACGTCCGTGGTGAACACGTCTCCGTGCATCAAGAAATCGTGATCCTTCTCCAGCGCGCGAAGCGACTCATCGAGCGATCCCGGGACTTTCGCGATGCTCATTGCCTCTTCAGGGGGTAGCTCGTAGATGTTCTTGTCCAGCGGTGGGCCCGGGTCGATCTTGTTGGCGACCCCGTCGAGGCCCGCCATGAGCATCGCCGCGAATGCGAGGTAGGCATTCGCAGTCGGGTCCGGACAACGGAACTCGACGCGCCTCGCGCTCGGTGAGTCCGAATACATCGGGATGCGCGCCGCAGCCGAGCGATTTCGCTGCGACATCACCAGGTTCACCGGCGCCTCGTAGCCTGGTACGAGCCGACGGTAGGAGTTGGTGGTCGGTGCACAGAACGCCATCAGCGCGTGCGCATGCTTGAGCAGCCCGCCGATGTACCAGCGGCACAGCTCGGAGGTCAGCGCCCAACCCTTGGCGTCATAGAAGAGATTGCGCTTGGCGTTCCACAGGCTCTGGTGGCAGTGCATGCCGCTCGCGTTGTCAGCGAAGAGCGGCTTAGGCATGAACGTGGCAACCTTGCCGTGCCGGCGCGCGATGTTCTTGACGAAGTATTTGTAGACCATCACGTTGTCGGCCATCCGCACGAGCGGCGCGAACTTCATGTCGATCTCGTTCTGGCCCGCGGTCGATACCTCGTGGTGGTGGATTTCGACCTGCACACCTGCGTTCATCAACCCGAGCACGATCTCCGATCGGATGTCCTGGAGGGTGTCGTGCGGGGGCACGGGGAAATAGCCTTCCTTGTAGCGCGGCTTGTACCCGAGGTTCCCGCCTCCGAACGCGCCTTCGTCCCGGCCCGAGTTCCAGGCGCCCTCGACCGAATCGACGTAGTAGTAGCCGCAATGCGTGTTCTGCTCGAACCGGATCGAGTCGAAGATGAAGAACTCGAGCTCGGGGCCGAAGTAACAGGTCTGCGCGACCCCGGTGTCCTTCAAGTGACGCTCGGCCTTGCGGGCCACGAAACGCGGATCGCGCGAGTAGGGTCCCTTGAGGACCGGGTCGATCACGTCGCAGATCATTGAAAGTGTCGGGGTCTCGCACATCGGATCGATGAACGCGGTGGTCGGGTCCGGCTGCAGCAGCATGTCCGACTCGTGGATCTCCTGGAAGCCGCGGATCGAGGATCCATCGAACCCGATGCCATCTTCGAACAACTCGTCGTTGAGTTCCGGCAGTGCGATCGAGAAGTGCTGCCACAGTCCAGGCAGATCGGTGAACTTGAGGTCGACGATCTGGATTCCGTGCCCCCGCACGAGGTCGATCACCTCCTTCGCATTCTTGGGTGGATTCACCCGGTAGGTGCCGGGCTCGAACTGGGCGATCGGGCGTTTTTTCTCGGTTGTTGCCATGGTCCTCTCCTCTGGTTGGGGGTACCCACAAAACCCTGCCACTAAGGCGCGCGCTCCAGCCTCATCCCCGTGCCGGCCAAGGTCATCGCGCCATCCTTGTCAACGCTGACATGCCGACCGTCCGCCAGCTTGTATTCGGTCAGCCCCGTCGGCTCCCATTGCCTTTGCGTGTCGGGAACCGCGTCGAGACGAGCGAGGTGTTCATAGGCTTGGACACGGTAGGTCTGGCCATCGCTTCCGCGGGCGGCGAAAGTCTCGAGCAGGTGAAGCATTTTTTCCATGCGCGCTCTCCTTTCAGCGTACGGAGCCGGGCGCCTTCGTGCATCCCAACGCGCTTGCGCGCGATCAGAAGCCGCACGTCAAGAAGAGTTCGACGGACCGCCCGCGGCGAAGTTCCGACAGGTTCCTCCAAGCGGAAGAGCGCTGCGCGACGACTTTGAACGAGCTCAGCGCGTCTCGCCCCGGGCCACGATAATCGGCCGCAATGCATCCGCCCCTCCACAGCGCGGCATCGGCGACAGACCGACCGCGACCTCACTCCCCGCGCGATCTGTTCCTTTCATTCACATGGCTGGCGCTCCAGGGCTTCGGCGGCGTCCTCGCTGTCGTCCAGCGAGAGATCGTCGAAAAGAAGCAGTGGCTGACGCCCGACGAATTCCTGGAGGACTGGGCGGTCGCCCAGGTTCTTCCGGGGCCGAACGTGATCAATCTCGCCCTCATGATCGGCGACCGCCACTTCGGCCTGCGCGGTGCGATGGCGGCGCTGGCCGGCATGCTGACCGTGCCGCTCGGCGTGATCCTGGTGCTGGCGGTGCTCTATGCCCAGTTTGCCGGCAACCCCCAGGTGGCCGGTGCGCTTCGCGGCATGGGCGCCGTGGCGGGCGGACTGATCGCGGCCACGGGCGTCAAGCTGATTCCGCCGCTGCGCCGCCATCCACTCGGCTTCAGCGCATGCCTCGTCACCGTCGCGCTGGTGTTTGTTGCCATCGCGCTGGCGCGCATTCCGCTCGGCTGGGTGCTGCTGGCCGTCGGCGGCACCGCCTGTGTCTGGACGTGGCGAAGGATCGAGCCATGAGCATTGCAATGCACTGGCACGACTGGTTGGCGCTCTTCGCCCAGTACCTCATGCTCTCGCTGCTGTCGATCAGCGGCGCCATCACCACGGTGCCCGACATGCACCGCTACCTGGTCGGGCAGCACGGCCTTTTGACCGACGCGCAGTTCACCTCCTCGATCGCCATCGCGCAAGCGGCACCGGGGCCCAACGTGCTCTTCGTGGCGCTGATGGGCTGGAATGTCGGGCTCAATGCCGGCGGCGGCATCGGTGCCGGGCCGCAGGCCTGGCTGCTCGGCCTGTTCGGGCTGGCGGTCACGATGATCGGCATCATGCTGCCCAGCACCACGCTGACCTATTTCGCCACCCGCTGGGGCCACCGCAACCGCACGCGACGCGAAGTGAGGGCCTTCAAGCAGGGCATGGCGCCGGTCGTCGTGGGCCTGCTGATCGCAACCGGCTGGGTGCTGGCGACGGGTAACCACACCGGCAACGGGCCCGCATGGCACCTCTGGCTCCTTACCGGCGTCGCGGCCTTTATCGTCTGGCGCACCCGCATCCACCTGCTGTGGTTGCTCGGCGCCGGCGCCCTGCTCGGCGCCATCGGCTTCGTCTGACCGACTTACCTTGACAGGAAGAACATCCATGCAATTTCGACCCCTCGGCCGTTCCGGCCTGCAAGTCTCGCCCCTGGCCTTCGGCGGCAACGTCTTCGGCTGGACCGTCGACGAAACGCTGTCGTTCCGGCTGCTCGATGCGTGGCTCGATGCCGGCTTCAACTTCGTCGACACCGCCGACGTCTATTCGAGTTGGGTGCCGGGCCACAGTGGTGGCGAATCCGAAACCATCATCGGCAAGTGGCTGCGGCAGACCGGCAAGCGCAACCGCGTGGTGCTGGCGACCAAGGTAGGCAAGCCGATGGGCGAAGGCAAGAAGGGGCTCTCCCCTGCCTACATCCGCGAGGCGGTGGACGCGTCGCTCAAGCGCCTGAAGACGGATCACATCGACCTCTACCAATCGCACGACGACGATCCTGAGACGCCGCTGGCGGAAACGGCTGAGGCCTTTGCCGCGCTCATCAAGGCGGGCAAGGTGCGGGCCATCGGCGCATCGAATTTCACCGCGCCGCGTCTGGCAGAGGCGTTGGATGTCGCCGAAAAGCAGGGGCTGCCTCGCTATGAGAGCCTCCAGCCGCTCTACAACCTGTACGACCGCGCCGTATTCGAGAAGGAACTGGAGCCGCTGTGCGTGGATCGCGGCGTGGGCGTGATCAACTTCTACGCACTCGCGGCCGGCTTCCTGACCGGCAAGTACCGCAGCGAGGCCGACGCCGCGAAGAGCGCGCGCGGCGCCAACACGACCAGGAAATACCTGAACCCACGCGGCCTGCGCATCCTGGATGCGCTCGACAAGGCTGCCAAGGCCACCGGCGCCACACAAGGCCAGATCGCCCTCGCATGGCAGATCGCCCGGCCGTCGGTGACGGCTCCTATCGCGAGCGCCACGTCGGTGAAGCAGCTCGACGAACTGATCGCAGCGGCCAATCTGCAACTCGCGCCAGAAATCATCGCCCTGCTCGACACCGCCAGCGCGGAGGCGTGAGGATGAACCAGCCGGACCCGCTCGCCCCGCCTTCCCTCGAATACTTCGCCGACCTCCAGGTCGACGTCGGCGCGCCGCAGGTTCTGAGCACCGGGCCGCGCGGCATGCGGCGGCTGGTGCCGATCACCGGCGGCACGGCACGCGGCAACGGTTGGACAGCGCGCGTGCTGCCGGGCGGCACGGATTTCCAGCTGATCGTGAGTGACACGCTGTCCGAGCTCGATGCGCGCTATGGGCTCGAAACGGACGCCGGTGATCTGATCTACGTGCAGAACCACGCCGTGCGCGCGGCACCGGCCGAGGTGATGGCCAAGCTGCTGCGCGGGGAGCCGGTCGATCCGGCGCAGATCTACTTCCGCTGCAACCCGCGCATGGAGACCGCCTCGCCGGCGCTGCGCTGGATCGGCGAACGCATGTTCGTCGGCGTCGGCGTGCGGCATCCGGCGCAGGTGGTGATGCGCTTCTTTGCGCTGGCGTAGGCCTCCCGGCGCATTGTGTCGCCGTCGGCGCCAGAGTAAAGTGCGCCGCTCGCAGCACTTCCGGAGAAGGCGCATGACGTATGAGAAGAATGACGGGCTCGAAGCATTCCGTACGGCCTTCAGCGGACAGACGTTGACGCCCAGCGATCCCGAATACGACAAGGCGCGCGCAATCTGGAATGGCGTCATCGACCGCAGGCCTGCGTTGATTGCGTGCTGCACCACGGCCGATCAGGTCGCGGGCGCCATCCGCTTCGCGCGCGAGCATGGGCTTCAGCTCGCGATCCGCGGGGGCGGTCACAGCTACGCCGGAAACTCCGTGTGCGATGGCGGCCTGATGATCCATCTCGGCGCCATGAATGGCGTCGTCGTCGATCCTGTGGCCCGGCGGGCTGTGTGCGGTGGCGGCGCGACCTGGGCGGACATCGACGCGGCGACGCAGGCGCACGGGCTGGCGACCCCCGGTGGCTTCATCAGCCACACCGGGATTGCAGGGCTCACCCTCGGAGGAGGAATCGGCTGGCTCACCAAGGCGGCCGGACTCTCGTGCGACAACTTCGTCGCCGCCGAAGTGGTGACCGCCGACTCGCGCGTTGTCCGCGCGTCAGCCGAAGAGAACTCCGACCTGTTCTGGGCGCTGCGCGGCGGCGGTGGCAACTTCGGCGTCGTCACCTCATTCGAGTTTGCTCTTCATCCCGTGGGCCCTCTGGTCAACCTCGGGCTGTTTTTCTTCGGACTCGACAACGGTTCCAAGGCCCTGCAGTTCGCCCGCGAGTTCGTCAAGACCTTGCCCGACAACGCGACTGCCTTCCTCGCGATCGGCCTGAGCGCGCCGCCTGCGCCGTTCGTGCCCGAGCAGCACCGGTTTCTGCCTGGGCATGCGCTGCTGGTCGCGGGCTTCGGATCGGCCGAGGAACACCGGGCCGTCATCGCCCCGATTCGCGAGGCAGTGCCGCCTCTCTTCGAGTTGGTCACGCCGATTCCCTACGTTGCGCTCCAGCAGATGTTCAACGACAGCGCCACCTGGGGAACGCTCGGCTATGAGAAAGCGCTCTACCTCGACGAGTTGTCGGACGCTGCGATCGCGGTCATCGGCGAACACGTGCCGAAGAAGAGTTCCCCGCTGTCCTTCTGCCCGACGTTCATCCTGTCCGGTGCCTACCGCACCCCCGGCGACGCCGACACGGCCTTCGGCGGAAGCCGGACTGCCAACTACGTGTTCAACATCGAAGCCGCCGCCCCGCAACGCGAGATGTACGAAGCCGATCGAGCCTGGGTGCGCAATTTCTGGGAGGCGATGCGGCCGCTTGCAACCGGGTCGGGTGGCTACGTGAACTTCATGGTGGAGGCTGACGACGACCGCGTGCGCGCCTCGTACGGCGAGGCCAAGTACCAGCGTCTTGCGCGCATCAAGGCCGAATACGACCCGGACAACATCTTCAGCCTGAACGTCAACATCAAGCCGGCGCCGCAGGCTGCGTGAGCCCGACCGTGCCTGCAGGCGTCCGCAAACTTGCCAGCAGTCGCTGATAGTCCGGATTGCTTCGCAGCAACTCGCGGCCAGTGGCAATCAGCCGCGCCACCTGCTCCTTGTCCAGCACGAAGCTGGTCGGGATCTCGTTCAGGAAGCGGCGCAGTCGCACGTCGGGCACATCTTCGAAGCTCAATCGAATGAAGTACGAACTGACGGGCCGTTCGGGCGTTGAAAGTTCGCGAGTCCACTGGTCGAGGCTTTGCTGCGTCTGCTGAAGTGTCGCCACGTTGTAGCGATGCAGTTGGACGTTGGTGACGGCATTCATCGTCTGCTCGAATGTCGGTTCGCGGCTGGTCTCTCCGATGCCCCCGACCGCATCGGCCGCCGCGTTGACCGAGATGATGGCGATGCGGCGCGGTGGCGCGATGCCCTGCGCCTGGATGAATTTCTTCGCACCGCCCGCCAGATCGACAGCGCCCAGCAGTGCACGGAGGCCCAGGTTGTCGGTAATCCCGCCGTCGACCAGTTGGGCGTACTTGTGCGTGACCTTGTTCTGGTACGAGAGGTCGTCCTGCACGACCATGGTCAAGTAGTCGTTGTCACTGTCGCGTTTCTTCGCGGCCTCGAGCCAGGCGGGTGTGCCGCGAGCGCAGCCGCTGTAGTTCTCGAGCACCACCGGTCCGAACAGCACCGGCACGGCACTCGAGGCCGTGACAGCGCGCGCGAGTGGAAACTTGCTCAGGTCCGAGCACATCAGGTCGAAATATTCCTGGACGAACGAAAAGCGCCCGCCCGAACTCAGGTCGGAGCTGTTGATGAGGATCAATGGGGCATCACGCTTGATCAGGTCGCCGAAGGTCGCATCGCCGAAAAGCGACTGCTTGTAGTAGGTCACCGCCATTTCGGTGCGGCCGTGGCTGCTGAACCAGCGCGCGGGATTCAAAAAGCCGCGCACCAGTGCGGCTTCAACGTCGCTGCGAAGAAATCGCTCCTCGTAGTCGACGAAGATGCGATTGCCGTAGAGGCCGTAGTAGGCCGACGTGAAACTGCCCCCGGAAACCGAACTGATGACCGTGATCGCATCGAGCAGGCTTTGCGCCTTGCCGTTCATCTGCACATGGGTGTCGCGCAGTTCCTGCATCACGCCATAGGACAGGGCTGCGGCGCGCGTGCCGCCACCTGAGAAGGCAACCGCCAGCATCAACTCGTCGGAATGACGATGCTGGTTCCTGGCAAATTCACCTAGCGAATAGACAGGCTCATGTTGACCCGGCGCCAGCGGCACATTCTCGACCAACCCATAAGTGGTGCACGCGCCGAGGGCCAGCGTCACGCCCAGCAGCAACGCTTGTCGTCGGATGCAGCCTTGTGAGGAAACCGTCATGGCACGCGCTGTCTCCAGTGGCACAGGCTGCGGATTCTCAAAGAAAAGCGGCAGGTCCGCTATCCCGGCCTGCAGACCGAAAGCGCAATGAACCATCGAAAAAGGTGAAAATCCCGCGCATCCCTCGATGCCTTGCTCAAGGAGTCACATGAAGAAGTCAGTTCTTGCTGTCTTTCTCTGCGCCACGTCTTTCGGCGCGTTGGCGTTCGATGACTTCGAAGGCAAGTACGTCAACGGCGACGTCACCATTGAATGGCGCGCTGGCGGCCGATTGGGCAACGAGTTCGTGTCGAGCATTTGTCCCGACAAGAAGTTTCGGCCTCGCACTCATGCGAGTCACTCGCATGCGGGCAAGGACTACGCGATCAGGTCCGACTTCAAGTTTGCGAAGCTCGAAGTCACCGGAGACAACAAGTGCCTGCCGAAGGGCACCTACCAGCGCGTTCCATGACGTCTTCCGAATTCCGCCTGCGCTAGGCGTCGAAGCGATAGAAGGCCTGCGGGTTGTGCACCAGCAGGCGCTCTCGCAATGCCGGATCGGGCGCAATGCGCGCCAGCGCGTCAACCAGCATGCCGTCATCTGGCACGTGGTCGTGCA
This sequence comes from Variovorax sp. 10L426, assembly GCF_056395305.1. Classification (NCBI taxonomy): domain Bacteria; kingdom Pseudomonadati; phylum Pseudomonadota; class Betaproteobacteria; order Burkholderiales; family Comamonadaceae; genus Variovorax; species Variovorax sp. 10L426. The sequence goes on from NZ_JBFTJF010000018.1 coordinate 68,524, forward strand.
GCGGATGCGGCCAGTCGGTGCCCCAGAAGCAGCGGTCCGGGAAATCCTGCACGAGCGTGCGTGCGATTGCGATGCCGTCCGCGTAGCCCGCCTCGCGCGAGATGCGATCGATGCCGCTGACCTTGACGCAGAACAACGGGTTTTCCATGAGCGCATGAAGCACCACGAAATCGGGGTGCGCCGGCCCCGCCGAGCCATCGACGCGCGCCATGTGGTCGACCACGACCGGCACCGCGCTGTCCGCGAGCGGCACGGCCAGCGCATGGATCAGGCCGCGCTCGAAATGCACCTGCAGGTGCATGCCGAGCGGCGCGAGCCGGCGCGTGAAGGCCACGACGCGCTCGACATCGAAATCGTCGCCGGAATCCTTCGTGAAATTGAAGCGCACACCCCTGAACCCTGCAGCGGCGAGCCGCAAAAGCTCTTCATCAGCCACATCGAGTGGGAGCAGCGCCACACCGAGGTATCGGCCGCCGCCGGCCGCGATGGCGTCCTCCACCACCCGGTTGTCGTGGCCGTGGCAAAGCGACTGCACGATGACGCAGCGATCGATGCCGAGCTTGCGATGCAGCGCGAAGAGCGTCTCCTTGGGTGCATCGGCCGGCGTGAAACTGCGGCCCTCCGCAAACGAAAACCGCGCCGCCGGTCCGAACACATGCACATGCGCATCACAGGCGCCGCGTGGAAGACGCAACTGCGGCGCGGAAGGCCACGGGTTGTAGGTCAGCGCAGGCTGCACGGGATGCTCGCGATGCGGTGTCAGCCCAGCCGCTGGCGCATCGCCTCGTAGAGACACACGCCGCTCGCGACCGACACGTTGAGGCTCTCGACCGCACCCGCCATCGGAATGCTGACCAGCTCGTCGCAGGTCTTGCGCGTGAGCTGCCGCATGCCCTCGCCTTCGGCGCCGAGCACCATTGCGAGCGGACGCTTCAGGTCGCACTGGTAGAGCGTACCGGGCGCGTCGTCGCTGGTGCCCACGCACCAGATGTTGCGTTCCTTGAGTTCGCCCAACGTACGCGCAAGGTTGGTCACCATGAAGTACGGCACCGTCTCGGCCGCACCGCTCGCAACCTTGGCCACGGTGGCGTTGATGCCCGCCGCATGGTCCTTGGGGGCAATCACCGCCTGGGCACCCGCGCCGTCCGCCACGCGCAAGCAGGCGCCGAGGTTGTGCGGATCGGTCACGCCGTCGAGCACCAGCAGCAGAGGCACGGTGCCGGCAGCCTCGAGCCCTTCGAGCAGCTCGTCGAGCGAATGGGTCTGGGGAATGGGCTCCACGCGCGCCGCCACGCCCTGGTGGCCGTGGCTACCGGCGAGCTTGGACAGGCGCAGCCCGTCGGCCTCGATCAGCCGCACACCGGCCTCCTGTGCGCGGGCGACGAACTGCCGCATGCGCGCGTCGCGCCGGCTCGCATCGAAAAGCACCTCGATCACCGATTTCGGCGCGGTCTTGATGCGCACGCCCACGGCATGGAAGCCGAAGATCACTTTGGGAGAAGACATCGGGGGATTATCGAGCCCTCGGCCCCCGGCACCGGCATCAGAGCCGACCGGTGATGTACAGCAAGAGCAGAAGGATGATCATCACGACGACGATCGCAACCACCCATTTGCCTGCGCCGCTGCGCCGCTCGGGACGCGCCTGGGGGCCCGGCCCGCTTCGGGGCGCCAATCCACCGAAGGCAGTGTCGTCTTCATCGTCGTCAGGGTTTCTCGGTCGCTGCATGGCAATCTCCCCTGCTGTGCGTGGAGGCCGCGCCGCGCGGCCCGCCGTTCCGAAATGCCATCAGGCGCTCAAGCGCCGTGTCCGTCGAGTGCCACGCGGCCGGCCTCGATCGTGATCCGCCGTTCGCACCGTTCGGCGATGCTGCGGTCATGCGTGACGAGCACCAGCGTCGTGCCCAGTTCGCGGTTGAGATCGAACATCAGTTTCATCACCTGTTCGCCCGTTGCAAAGTCGAGACTGCCCGTGGGTTCGTCGGCCAGCAGCAATGCGGGCTGTACGACAAATGCCCGCGCCAGCGCCACGCGTTGCTGTTCGCCGCCGGACAGCACCTTGGGATAGTGGCCGAGCCGCTGCCCCAGGCCCACCCTGCCGAGCATTTCGGTCGCGGCCTTTCGGGCGTCCTTGCGGTCGGCGAGTTCGAGTGGCAGCATCACATTCTCGAGCGCGCTCAGGTTGCCGAGCAGCTGGAAACTCTGGAACACGAAGCCGACCTTCTGGGCGCGCAGGGCCGCACGTTCGTCTTCGTCGATGGCGAACAGATCCTCGCCGGCGAGCTTCACGGTGCCGCGGGTGGGCGTGTCCAGGCCGGCGACGATCGACAGCAGCGTGCTCTTGCCCGAACCCGAGGCCCCGACGATGGCGGCAGTCTCCTTCGCGCCCAGCGTGAAATCGATGTCCTGCAGAATGTCCAGCGTTCCGGTCGAATCGGTGACTGACTTGAAGACATGCTCGACCGCAACAATTGCTTCGGATGGGCCATCGGTTCGGATTGAGGACATTGAAAGGATTTCGCGAAGTGAATCGACGTCACTTTATCTTGAGCGGCGCGCTGGCCGGCGGCGCAGGGTCATGGCTGTCGGTCGACGCCCTGGCGGGGACGGGCAAACCGCCCGTGATCCTGGTGGTCGGCGACTCGCTTTCGGCCGAATACGGACTCAAGCGCGGCGACGGCTGGGTGCCCCTGATGGACAAGCGCCTCGCCGAACAGAAGATTCCCGCCACGGTGATCAACGCCAGCATCAGCGGTGACACCAGCGCGGGCGGCCGGGCCCGATTGCCAGGGTTGCTCGCGCAGCACCAACCCACGCACGTGGTGCTTGAACTCGGCGCCAACGACGCACTGCGCGGCCTGCCACTGGCGAGCACCGAGGACAACCTGCTGCAGATGACCAAGGCCGCGCAGGCCGCCGGTGCGCAGGTGCTCATCGTGGGCATCCAGGTGCCGCCCAACTACGGGAGCGACTACACGCGACGCTTCGAGGCGATCTTCACGAAGGTGGCGAGCGCCACCAAGACGCAGGTCGTGCCCTTCCTGCTGAAGGGTGTGGCGGACAGCCCCGACTCGGCCATGCTGTTCCAGGCCGACCGGATTCATCCGACGGCGGCGGCGCAGCCGCGCATGCTGGACAACGTCTGGACGCCCCTGCGGAAGATGCTCCCCAAGTAAGCGCCAGACAAGAAAGCCGCCGCGGGCGCTTGCCTGCGGCGGCTTTTTCTTGCTGAACCTGGGAGCGACTCAACCGTTCTTGGTGGGCAACTCCGGGACGGTCGGCGGATCGCGTTCGAGCGAAGCCACGTCGGTTTCCGGATCGCCCGGTGCCAACCCATCGCTGCTGGGCATGAGCTTGCGGTTGGCTTTTTCCCGTGCCTTGTCTTCCTTCTTCTTCTTCTTTGCCAGTTCCTTCTGGCGCTTTTCATAGCCATAGTTGGGTGTTGCCACTGCTTCTCCTTCGGGCGAGGCAGTCAGGTTGACTGCGCTTGACCGCACTGTACGCGATATCCGCGCGGCTTCAGAGTGCCGCGAGGGCCTGTTCGAGGTCGGCGCGCAGGTCTTCGACGTCCTCCAGGCCGATCGAGAAACGCACCAGCGTTCCCTTGTGCGGCCACCGCGCGACGCCGGGGTCGCGCATGAGGCCGATGTCGTAGGGCACGACCAGGCTGAACGGTCCGCCCCAGGAGTACCCAAGCCGGAAAAGTGCCAGGCTGTCGCAAAAGCGGTCGATCTGCTCGGTGCCGTAGCGCGCATCGAAAACCACTGAAAACAGGCCCGCCGCCAGGTCGGTCGCACCACAAAGCCGCAGCCAGTGGGCGTGGCCGGGCGAGCCTTCGAGCGCGGGATGGAGCACCTGCGCGATCTCGATGCGGCCTTCGAGCCAACGGGCCAGTTCTCGCGCGCTGCGGTCGTGCGCCTCGTAGCGCAGCGCGATGCTCGGGAGCGAGCGCAGCAGCGTCTCGACATCGCCGACGCCGATGCCGAAGCCCATGCGCATGTGGGTGAGCTTGAGTGCGCGGTGCAGGCGCTCGTCACAGGTGATCACGCTGCCCATCAGCACATCGCCGCCGCCGCTCGGGTACTTGGTGAGCGCCTGGACCGAGACGTCGACCCCCTGCCCGCTGCCATTGAAATCGAAAGGTGCGAACGCCAGTCCGGCGCCCCAGGTGTTGTCGAGCGCGACATTGATGCCGCGTGCGCGGCAGACGCCGACAAGGGCCGGCAGGTCCGGGAATTCCATCGTGACCGAGCCGGCTGCCTCCACCCATACGAGCTTGGTGCGATCGGACAGCTTGGCCGCGAGGTCCGTCGGATTCATCGCGTCGTAGAGTTTGTGGGTGATGCCGAAGTTGGCCAGTTCGCCATTGGCGAGCGCCTTGTTGGGGCCGTAGGCGTTGTCCGGAATGAGCACCTCGTCGCCGGTCTTGAGAAGCGCGAAGGACACCAGCGAGATCGCCGCGAGGCCGCTGGGAACCAGCAGGCACTCGGTGCCGCCTTCGAGCGTGGCGAGCCGCTCTTCGAGCGTGAAGGTGGTCGGCGTGCCGTGCAGGCCATAGGTGTAGCCGGCCTTGGTCTTCCAGTCGCGCGCGCGCATGGCGGCGACGTCGGCGAAGAACACGGTCGACGCCTTGTAGACGCCGGCTTGCGGCGCCGCGAAATTCGCGGGAGGTTTGTACGGATGGTGGATCAGGTCGGTGATGGGCTTTCGCATGCCCGCCATGCTAGTCGACTGGATCGGGCCGCGCACGGTTGAACGGTGGCTAACATCGTCCCCTTTATCCACGTGAAGCCAGCATCCGCATGATTCGTGCCGCGTCTGTTCTGTTGAACGCCCGTGTGGCCCTGCAACGTGCCTTTGGCATCACGGCCTGGCAGTCCATGCTCCTGTGGTCCATCGTGGCCGGGCTGCTGGGCGCGCTCGCCACCGAACTCTTCCGCGCGGCCTTCTTCGGCCTGGATCTTCTGCTGCTCGGGCAAAGCGGCGGCCTGGTGAAGATCGCGCAGAGCCTGCCCTGGTGGGCGCGAATCGCCACGCCCACGATCGGTGGCCTGGTCGCCGGGCTGCTGTTGGTCTGGGCGCGTCGTGCGACGGTGCAGAAGTCGACGTCCGACTACATGGAGGCCATCGTCCTCGGCGACGGACGCATTCCGGTGAGGCAGACGCTGACGCGCAGCGCGTCTTCGCTGGTCAGCATCGCCAGCGGCGGCTCGATCGGGCGCGAGGGGTCGATGGTGCAACTTGCCGCGCTGAGCGCCTCCCTGCTGGGCAGCGCCTTGCGCCTGCCGGTGGAGCGCTTGCGCCTGCTGGTGGCCTGCGGCGCGGCGGCGGGGCTCACGGCCGCCTACAGCGCGCCGATTGCCGGCGCCTTCTTCGTGGCCGAGATCGTCCTGGGCTCCATCGCCATGGAAAGCGTCGGCCCGATCATCATTGCCTCGGTGGTCGCCAATATCACCATGCGGGCGCTGCCCGGCTACCAGCCCCCGTACGAGATGCCGCCCTTCCCAGCCGTCAACGGCGCGGAAGTGCTGTTGTTCGCCCTGCTGGGGGTGCTGATCGGCTTCGCATCGGTGGGTTTCCTGCGTGCGCTCGGTGCGTCCCGTGCGCTCTTTGCGCGACTGCCGATGGCGCTGCCCTGGCGCATGGCACTGGGTGGTTTGGCGGTGGGCCTGATCTCGGTGCCCTTGCCGGAAGCCTGGGGCAATGGCTACAGCGTGGTCAATTCCGTGCTGCACACGCCCTGGCCCTGGGTGATGATCGCCCTGGTATTGGCCGGCAAGACGATCGCGACGCTGGCGACGGCGGGCTCCGGGGCCGTGGGCGGCGTGTTCACCCCCGCGCTCTTCGTCGGCTGCATGATCGGCGCGCTGTTCGGCCACGCTGCCCATGCGCTCTGGCCGCACGCCACCTCGGCGCCCTTTGCGTACGCGATCGTCGGCATGGGCGCCTTCCTGGCCGGGGCCAGCCAAGCACCGCTGATGGCGATCCTGATGATCTTCGAGATGACCTTGAGCTATCAGGTCATGCTGCCGTTGATGGCGGCCAGCGTCATCGCGTACTTCGTCGCGCGCTCGGCCGATGCCGGCTCCATGTACGAAATCACCGTGCACCGCCGCGAGCAGCATGACGAACAGCTTAGGCTGCGCGCCCTGTGCGCGCGCGACCTGGTCGAGCCTGCGGAAACGGTCGTCGGTCCTCATGCAGACAAGGAATCGATGAGCCGGCTCTTCCTGCAATATCCGGTCAAGTATCTCTATGTGGTGGACGCCGAGCAGCGCTACCTGGGCGTCGTGCCGCTCTCGGCGCTGGGAGCGGCGCCCGAAGGCCACGCGGGCGCACAACTGCGCGCGGCTGACTTGCTGTCGCAGGTCATCCAGCCGATCACCGCCCACATGGGCCTGAGCGCCTCGCTGGAGCGCTTCCTGGAGCACCGCGGCGAGCGTCTGCCCGTGATCGAGAGCGAGGAGCGGCCGGTGTTGCTCGGCGTGGTGACAAAGAGCGCGCTGTTGTCGACCTATGTGCGACTGAGCGGATAGTCTGCCGAACACTCGTCGACCGAATCGGCCGGAGGTCGCACAATGGTCCGCTCGAATGGACGGAGCCTGTCCCCGATACCTTCCGAAAGGACGTCTCGATGAACAACCAGGTGCTTTATCCCTACATCTGCGTGCACGACACCGCCGCAGCCATCGCGTTCTACGCGGAGGTCTTCGGTGCGAAAGAGCAGTTCCGGCTGGCCGAGCCCAGTGGACGCATCGGGCATGCCGAGATGGATTTCAATGGAACGTCGCTGATGCTGTGCGACGAGTTTCCCGAATACGGCATTCGCAGCGCCAACACGATCGGCGCCACGCCGGTCACCTTGCATCTGCACGTGGACAACGCCGATGCTGTGATCGAGCGCGCGCTGAAGGCCGGCGCGACGCTCGAAATGCCTGCCGAAGACCACTTCTACGGCGAGCGCTCCGGCTCTTTTCGCGATCCTTTCGGGCACCGCTGGAACGTCGGCCACCCCATCGAGAACGTGACGACGGACGAGATGCAGCGGCGCTACACCGACGAGCTCAGCTAGGAAGCTCGGCGACGGTGGTCAGACCGACCACTTCTCCATCAGCTTGTCCGCACCCATGGAGTCATAGCCCTCGAAAGGTTGGTGAATCCACGGATTCGTCTGGAGATATTCGACCGAGTAATCGGGCGTGAAGGTCGACAGCGCCTTGGTCCAGAGCACGGCACTGCGGAGCTCGGTGATGGGCTTGTAGCTGCTCTTGAGCATCTCGACCACGGCGTGCAGCGTGTGGCCCGAATCCGCCAGGTCGTCGACCAGCAGCACCTTGCCGGCGATCTCGCCCTTCGGCGTGGTGATGTAGCGCGCGATGTCGAGATGGCCCTGGATCGTGCCGGCGTCGGCGCGGTAGGAACTCGTCGACATGATCGCCAGCGGCTTGTCGAAGATGCGCGACAGCACGTCGCCGGGGCGCATGCCACCGCGTGCCAGGCACAGAATGGTGTCGAATTGCCAGCCCGACTGGTACACCTTGATCGCGAGCTTCTCGATCAGGTTGTGGTACTCGTCGTAGCTCACGTAGAGGTGCTTGCCGTCTTCGGTCAACATGAAAATCGTCTCCTGCGGGTGGGTCAGTCTGCCAGATACGGGTGGCGCATCATGATGGTGTGATCGCGATCAGGGCTCGTCGAGACCATGTGGATTGGCACGCCGGTGACCTGCTCGATGCGCTGCAGATAGAGCCGCGCATTGATCGGCAGCTTGTCGTATTGCGTGACGCCCACCGTGCTTTCGCTCCAGCCTTCGAGCTTTTCGTAGACCGGCGTGCAGCGCGCGATCTCGTCGGCGCCCATCGGCAGGATGTCGGTGTATTCGCCGTCGAGCTGGTAGCCGGTGCACAGTTGCAGTTCTTCCAGGCCATCGAGCACGTCGAGCTTGGTGATGCAGAGACCGCTCAGCCCGTTGACCTGCGCCGAGCGCTTCAGCAGCGCCGCGTCGAACCAGCCGCAACGACGGCTGCGTCCGGTGGTCACGCCCCTCTCGGCGCCGACCGTGCTCAGGTGGTAGCCGACCGTACCGGGCTTTTCCCAGTCGAGTTCCGTCGGGAACGGACCGCCGCCCACGCGCGTGCAATAGGCTTTGGTAATGCCGAGGATGTAGTGCAGCATGCCGGGTCCGACGCCCGAACCCGCCGCCGCATTGCCCGCCACGCAGTTGCTGGAGGTCACGTAGGGATAGGTGCCGTGGTCGACGTCGAGCAGCGTGCCCTGCGCGCCTTCGAAGAGCAGATTGGCCCCGGCGCGGTTCGCGTCGTTGAGCTCGCGCGACACGTCGGCCATCATCGGCTTGAGCAGTTCGGCGTGGTGCATGGCCTCGTCATAGACGGTGTCGAAGTCGATCGCAGTCGCTCCGAGCACCTGGGTCAGCACGTGGTTGTGCAATTCGAGCAGAACACGCAGCTTGGTCGCGAAGCGCTCGGGATGCTTCAGGTCCTGCACGCGCAGGGCGCGGCGGGCGATCTTGTCTTCATAGGCCGGGCCGATGCCGCGGCCGGTCGTGCCGATCTTCTCGATGCCGCCCTTTTCGCGATAGGCCTCGCGCGCGATGTCGAGTGCCGCGTGGAACGGCAGGATCAGCGGGCAGGCTTCGCTGATGCGCAGGCGCGAACGCACCTCCACACCCGCCTTTTCGAGGCCTTCGATTTCCTCGAACAGCTTGGCAGCCGACAGCACCACGCCGTTGCCGATGTAGCACTTCACGCCGGGCCGCATGATGCCGCTCGGGATCAGGTGCAACGCCGTCTTCACGCCGTTGATGACCAGGGTGTGGCCTGCGTTGTGCCCGCCCTGGAATCGGACGACCCCCTGCGCGCTTTCGGTCAGCCAGTCGACCAACTTGCCCTTGCCTTCGTCGCCCCACTGGGTGCCGACGACGACCACGTTTCTTCCGGTGGTTACGCTCATGATGTTTCGCTTCAGAGGATTCAGATGGGTTGCACGCGCCATTGGCCGCCGTGCTCGACGAGTTCGCGATCGCAATGGAATTCGTCGATCTCGCTGTCGTGGCCGGGCAGAACGCACACCACGGTCTCGCCCTTGCTGCGCAATGCGGCGATGGTCTTGTTGAGCCCTTCGGCATCGCTCCAGGGCGCGCGAATCGCGGCGCGCAGCGGCCTCGCCGGGAGCACGCCGACCAGTTCGCGCACGTCGAGGCTGAAGCCGACCGCGGGACGGTTGCGGCCGAACACGGCGCCGACCTCGTCGTAACGACCGCCGCGCACCAGGGCGTCGCTGGCCCCGCTCGTGTAGATGCCGAAGCGCATGCCGCTGTAATAGGCGTAGCCGCGCAGATCCGCGAGGTCGAAGCTCACGCTGGCGCCCTCGAGGCGGGCGGCAAGCTGCTTGAGATCGGACAAGGCCGCGCGCACGCCGGCGGTGTCAGGCAGAACCTTGGCGGCTTCGTCGAGCACGGCCGCGTCGCCGTAGAGCTGGACGAGCGCCAACAGGCCTTCGCGCGCGGGCGCGGGAAATGCAGACGTGAGATCGCGCAGCGTGCTCGAATCCTTCGCGGCAAGTGCCGCATGCACACGAGCGATGGCCACCGCATCGACCGGCACGCCGGCAAACAGCGAGCGAACGATGCGGGCATCCGCCATGTCGACAATGACGGGTGCCTGCGCGCGCCCTGTCACACCAGCGGCACCCAAGCAGTCGAGCGCCAGGCGCAGGATCTCGGTGTCGGCTTCGAGCCCCGCGTGCCCGTAGATCTCGGCGCCGAACTGGAGAGGTTCGCGCGTCGCGTGGGGGCGGTCAGGCCGGGTATGGAGAACGGGGCCGCAATAGCAAAGCCGCGCCACGCCCGCCCGATTGAGGAGGTGTGCATCGATGCGCGCGACCTGTGGCGTGGTGTCGGCCCGCAGCCCCATGCTGCGCCCGGAAAGCTGGTCGACCAGCTTGAAGGTTTGCAGATCGAGCGCTTCGCCGGTGCCGGAAAGCAGCGATTCGAGGTGTTCGAGCAAAGGCGGCATGACCAGCTCGTAGCCATAGGCACGGGCGGTATCGAGCAGTTCGCGTCGAAGTTCTTCGATGTGGCGCGCCTCGGAAGGCAGCACATCGGCAATGTGATCCGGAAGGACCCAGGCGGACATGGAGATCGGGGGCGTGGTTAAACCGGGATTCTACCGGCACCGCGTTACCCCAAAAGCCAGAGCAGCAACAGGCCCAGGAGAATGCTGCAAAGCCCGAAGAAGCGCAGCTGCCCGTCGCGCAGCTGCATCAGCTGGCTGAAGCCGCGCCGCCAGCCGCCGGGCGAGAGAAAGGGCAGCAACCCCTCGATCACCAATACGAGCGCCAGGGCACTCCAGAAGGTATCGGTGTCCACGTCGAATTCAGTTTTCCGTCAAGTGGGGGCGAGTCATGCTACCGACGGGGCGCGTTCGAGGTCGATCCCGAACTTTGCATCGATCGGAAGAAATCAGAGGACGGGTCCAGCACCATCACATCGCTCTTCTTGTTGAAGCTCTGCTTGTAGGCGTCGAGGCTCCGGTAGAACAGCGCAAACTGCGGGTCGCGTCCGAATGCGTCGGCGTACAGGCTTGCGGCGCGCGCATCGCCCTCGCCCTTGATCTTCTGCGCGTCGCGGTAGGCGTTGGCGACAATCACCTCTCGCTGGCGATCGGCATCGGCGCGGATCTTTTCGCCCTCGGCCACACCCGTCGAGCGCAGTTCATTGGCCACGCGCTTGCGCTCGGCTTCCATGCGGCGATAGACCGATTCGGTGATCGCCTCGACATAGTCGACACGGGTGATCCGCACGTCGACGATATCGACGCCCCAGGGCTTGGCGCCCTTCACGACGGCCAGAACCTCGCGCTGCACGTCGGCCATCAAGGCCTCGCGGCGCACCGAAATCAGGTCGCGCACGGTGCGCTTGTTGATGTTTTCCTGGAAGGCGTTGCGCACCACGCGGTTGAGTTGCACGGCGCCCGCGTTCTCGTCGAGGCCGACATTGCGGATGTATTCCGACGGGTTGGTGACGCGCCAGCGCACATACCAGTCGATGACCACGCGCTGCTTCTCGGCCGTCAGCATCGGCTCGGGATCGATGCTCGACAGCGTCAGGAGGCGCTTGTCGATGTAAGACACGTTCTGGAACGGCGGCGGCAGCTTGAAATTCAAGCCGGGCTCGGTGATGACGTCTTTGATCTGCCCCAGTGCATAGACAACGCCGAACTGGCGCTGGTCGACGACGAAGAGTGTCGAACTCGCCAGTGCGAGGAGCACGAGGATCGAAGAGACGATGAATCCGATTCTGTTCATGGGTTCTGTCCTCAGCGCACGTCGCGGTCGCGTGAGCGGCCATCGCGCGCACGGGCATCGCCGATGCCGGGCGCAACGGGGATAACCGACGACTGCGGCGGTGCCGTACCTGCCACGTTGGGACTGGCGGCATCGGACGGCGTGGCGGCGTTGTTCTGGGCGCTTTGCTGCACCAGCTTGTCGAGCGGCAGGTAAAGCAGATTCGAGTTCTGCTTCGAGTCGATCAGCACCTTGGTGGTACTGCTGTAGATCTGCTGCATGGCGTCGGTATACATGCGGTCGCGCGTGACTTGCGGCGCCTTCTGGTATTCGGCCAGCACCGAGCTGAAGCGCTGCGCATCGCCCTGCGCCTGCGCGATGATCCGTGCCTTGTAGGCCTCGGACTCTTCCTTCAGTCGTGAGCCCGTACCCGTGGCGCGCGGCACCACGTCGTTGGCATAAGCCTGTGCTTCGTTCTTGGTGCGCTCGCGCTCCTGGCCGGCTTTGAGAACGTCGTCAAACGCGGCCTGGACTTGTTCGGGAGGACGCACGCCACCCTGTTGGAGATTGATGCCGACGATCTCTACGCCGACCTTGTATCGGTCCAGGATGGTTTGCATCAGCGTGCGCACGCGCGGCGCGATCTGGTCGCGCTCGTCGGCGAGTGCCGCGTCCATGCGCATCTTGCCGACCACTTCGCGAACCGCGGTCTCGGCGACTTGCACCACCGTGTCGCTCGGGGCCTTGCTCTCGTAGAGGAACGCCCGCGCGTCGCTCAGACGGTACTGCACGGCAAACTTGATTTCGACGATGTTCTCATCCTCGGTCAGCATGGCCGACTCGCGAAGACCGGTCGAGCGCACGATGGTGTCCCGGCCCACGTCGGCGGAGCGGATCTGCGTGACCACGACGATCTCGTGGCGCTGGATGGGGTACGGCAGGCGCCAGTTGAAGCCGGCGCCCACGGTCGCCTTGTAGCGGCCGAACTGCGTGATCACGGCCTGCTGGCCTTCGTTGACGATGAAGAAGCCGGTGCCCAGCCAGATCAGCACGGCGACCGCGGCCACCAGGCCGATGCCGAAGCCGGCATTCTTCATGTCCGGCTTGAGGCCGCCGCCGTTGCCGCCATTCGGGCGGTTGTCACCGCCACGGCCACCACCGAACAGGCCGCCGAGCTTGCGGTTGAAATCACGCCAGAGCTCGTCGAGGTCGGGGGGGCCCTGGTTGGGGCCCTGGCCTCGCGGACGGTTGTTGTTGTTGTTGTTGTTGCCCGGGGGCGGCGCGGGGGGTTCGCCGTCTGGTCGGTTGCCGGCGGGACGATCGCCGTTTGACGAGGAATCGTCGCCCCGGCCCCATCGGCCGTCGTTCAGGTTGAACATGCCGGGAAACCGTCTCCACACTGGCTTTGCATTCATTCGGTTCTGTTCTTTAGTCAGTGAAGGTGATTGTGCCCAATTCAATTGGCGGCATCGTGCAATTCGGCGCCGGCTTCTGGGGTCATGGCCTCGTCGGGCGGACGAGACCGTCGCGCAAGCTCGGTCCGTAGTGCCGGAATGCCCTCGCCCGTATGGGCGCTCAGGAATATCCGGGGCACCTGCACGCCATCGACATTGACCTCGTCGCACATCTGCAGGGGTTGTTGGGTGGTTTCAAGGGCATCCAGCTTGTTGAACACCAGAAGCTGCGGCACGGTATCGGCGCCGATGTCCTTCAGGACGGCCTGCACCTCCGTCATCTGCTCGGGGTGATGCGGGTTGGAGACATCGACCACGTGGATCAGCAGATCGGCGTCGACCGCCTCCTGCAGAGTGGCCTTGAAGGCGTCGATGAGGCCGTGCGGCAGGTCCCGGATGAAGCCGACGGTGTCCGACAGCGAGACCTTGCGGCGCCGACCGTCTTCGTTGTGGCCCAGGTAGAGATGCCGCGTAGTGGTGTCGAGCGTTGCGAAAAGCTGGTCGGCCGCATAGGCGCGCGCCTTGACCAGGGCATTGAACAGCGACGACTTCCCCGCGTTGGTGTAGCCGACCAGCGAGATGTTGAAAGTGTCTCGCCGCTCGCGCTGGCGCCGCTGGGTGCCGCGCTGGCGCTGCACCTTGCCGAGCCGCTCGCGCGTGCGCTTGATCGCCTCGCCGATCATCCGGCGGTCCAGTTCGATCTGCGTTTCGCCGGGGCCGCCGCGCGTTCCGATGCCGCCGCGCTGACGCTCCAGGTGAGACCAGCGGCGCACCAGTCGTGTGCTCAGGTATTGCAGCCGGGCGAGTTCGACCTGCAGCTTGCCCTCGTGAGACCGGGCGCGCTGGGCAAAGATTTCAAGGATGAGGAAGGTGCGGTCATACACGGCGATGCCGAGCTGACGCTCGAGGTTGCGTTGCTGCGCAGGACTCAGCGCCTGGTCGAAGACGACTTCGCTGGCGCGATGCAGTTCGGCGAGCTCGCGGATTTCATCGGCCTTGCCGCTCCCGACGAACAGAGCGGCGTCGGGCGCCTTGCGTTTACACACCAGGCGAGCGACCGGTTCGAGTCCGGCGGTTTGCGCGAGCAACCCGAGTTCCTCGAGTTCACTGTCGAAATGGGGCAGGCCAAAGTCCACGCCGACAAGAACGACGGCGCCTTCCGTGCGGGGGATCGGCTCAGACAATCGGTATCAAATTGAGAAAAGCGCGGCGGGCGAACCACCGCGCTCCGTGCCATTCAGGCTGCTGCGTCGTCGCTCTCGGTAGCCGAGAAGTTGACGGCACGCCCCGGCACGATAGTGGAGATGGCATGCTTGTAGACCATCTGGGTCACCGTATTGCGAAGCAACACGACGTACTGGTCGAACGACTCGATCTGACCCTGCAGCTTGATACCGTTGACCAAATAGATCGAGACCGGTACGTGCTCACGACGCAAGGTATTCAGAAACGGGTCTTGTAGAAGTTGCCCTTTATTGCTCACGATATTCTCCGTGTTCAAGAGTTGTTGTTGAGCCGTTCACCTTAACACAGCGATTCCGCGCTGCAGCAAAAAACGCCAATGGCCTTGGAAAAATAACGATTCTCGAAGACCGGAACTTCGGCGTTCATCAAGCGTCCTTGTCCGCGTACGGATTGTGCGAGGTCTTGAGCTCGATTCGCAAGGGCGTCCCGACCAGATCGAACTCCTTGCGGAAGCGGCCTTCAAGGAAGCGCTTGTATGCATCGGTGACATGCTCCAGCGAATTGCCGTGGATCACGATCACCGGCGGATTCATGCCTCCCTGATGCGCATAACGCATCTTCGGACGGTACATTCCCGCTCGCTTGGGGGCCTGGAATTGCACGGCCTCCAAAAGCAGACGCGTGAGGACAGGCGTCGACATCTTTCGCGTCGCAGACTTGTGAGCCTGCACGATCGACTGCCACACCGGGCCCAGCCCCTGGCGCTTGGCGGCCGAAATGAAATGCAATGAAGCGAACTTCAGGAACGGCAGGCGCGTCTCGATCTGCCGCTGAAGTTGCTCCCGCTGGTAGCTGTCCACCGCATCCCACTTGTTGACCGCAATCACGACGGCACGACCGCTCTCGAGGATGTAGCCCGCGATATGGGCATCCTGGTCGGTAATGCCCTGCGTCGCGTCGAGCAACAACAAGACCACATTGGCCGACTCGATGGCCTGCAGCGTCTTCACGACCGAGAACTTCTCGATCGCTTCGAAGACCTTGCCTTTGCGGCGCAGGCCCGCTGTATCGATGAGTTCGAAACGCTGGCCGTTGCGCTCGAAGGGCACCATGATGGCGTCGCGCGTCGTACCGGGCAGGTCGAATGCCACCAGCCGCTCTTCGCCGAGCCATGTGTTGATCAGCGTCGACTTGCCGACATTGGGGCGGCCCGCGACCGCGAGCTTGATCGGCTTGTTGACATCTTCTTCCTCGTCATCCTCGGGCTCAGGGAGGTTGAGCGGCTCCAAGGCCAACTCGACCAGGCTGCGAATGCCCTGCCCGTGCGCCGCCGAGATGCCGTGCACCTCGCCGAATCCGAGTTCGTAGAAGTCGACCAGCTTCGTGCCGTCATGCATGCCCTCGGCCTTGTTGGCGACGAGCACGCAGGGTTTTCCGAGGCGCCGCAGTTCGTTGGCGATGTCGTGATCCTGGGCCGACAAGCCCTCACGGGCGTCGACCACGAAGATGACGACATCGGCCTCGGCGACGGCCTGGCGGGTTTGCTTGGCCATCTCCTTGAAGATGCCGCTGCCCGCGTCGGGCTCGAAACCGCCGGTGTCGATCGCGATGAACTCGTGCTTGCCCTGACGGCCGTTGCCGTAGTGGCGGTCGCGCGTGAGTCCCGCAAAGTCGGCGACGATCGCGTCGCGCGTTTGCGTCAGACGATTGAACAGGGTCGACTTGCCGACGTTGGGACGCCCGACCAGCGCAATGACCGGCTTCATCGAAGGCGTCCTTCCATCACGTTATTCCGGCCTGTAGCCGAACACTCCGCCATTGCGAGTGACGACCACGACCGTGTTGCCGGCCAGGACCGGTGTTGCGGTGATGGCGGATCCATCCGGCGTCACGCGGTTCAGCGGAGAACCATCGTCGCGCGAGAGGAAGTGCAGCAGCCCCGTGGCGTCGCCGATGATCAGGGAGCGGCCCACCGCGAGCGGCGCCGTGAGCGTGCGGTTCTTGAAGATCTCGGCTTGTTGCCACGCGCGCTCACCGTCGGCGCGGCGCCAGGCGATCACGGCACCGTTTTCCTCGGTTCCATAGACGAAGCGATCATCCCCACCCACGCCGTCCGCGCCATTCGCGGGCTTGCTCCAGATCGTTGCACCGCGCGAAGCGTCGACGCAGCCGACGCTGGCCGAATAGGCACGGGCGCAGACGCTGTCGCCGACCCGGCTCACGCTGCCGGTCAGATCGACCAGGCGCTCGACATCGTTGGTGCCGCGCGGCGCTGCGATCGGTGCCTCCCAGCGCGAGGTGCCGTTGGCGGGATTCATGCCAACGAGGCGCCCACCGATACCGACGACCAGCGTGTCACCCACCGCGAGCATGACGCCAGACCGCTTCAGGACGAGATTTTCAGCGTTGCGCTGCTGCGCCCAGAGGCGGCGGCCGCCTTGACCATCCCAAGCGCTGGTAGTGCGGTCGGCTGCCTGCACGAAGACGCGCCGGCCGGCCACCAGCGGCGCCGTGAAGGACTGGGCTGTCAGACGTTGCTTCCACAAGATCTTGCCGCTCTGCAGGGTGACGAGCTCACTGTTGGCCGTCACGACAGCGACGAGGGTTCCATCGGTGCCAACGCCGGCCAGCAGGGGCTCGCCAACGCTTGCGCGCCAGACTTCGCGGCCAGCCCGCGCATCGATCACGGCGACAGTGCCATCGCTGGAAGCGACCGCAACGAGATCACCACTCACACTCACGGACAGCGGGAACTCGACCGCCGGGATCTTGACGTTCCACGCTTGGCGGACGCCCATCAGCGCCGGGTTGGCCCCCAATTCGGCGGGCTTCGGCTTTGAGCCCGAACAGGCTGCCAATGCGGCAATCAGAACCACGGCAGCCCCTTTGCGCAGGATGGGCGCCGAAGGCAGGAAACGCTTGAAATTCATGGTGTGGTCTTGGCAGGGGATGCAGCGCCGGCGGTCGGTGCCAGGCTCTTCGGGTCTACGCCGACGGCGTTGAGCTTGATCTCGACGAGACGGCGGTATTCAGTGCGCGGCTCGAAGGCGCTCCAGGCTTTCTGGTACTCGGCCTTGGCTTCATCGCGTTTGCCTTGCGCAAGGTAGATGTCGCCCTTGCGGTCGGCCACCAGCGCTTCGAACTGCTTCGGAAAATCGCCCGAAAGCTGCTTGAGCGCCTCGTCGTAGGATTTGGCATCCAGCAATTCGGCTGCGAGCCGCAGCTTCGCGACGGCCTGGTAGCCGGGGTCGACCGCATGCTCCGCCACCCAGGTGAGCGCGGCGCGCGAAGCTTCGGCGTTGCCCTTCTCGTAGAGCGTCCTGGCCGCCAGCAATCCGGCCTGTTGGGCGTAAGCCGTGCCTGCGAACTTGTCTTTCATGTCGGCCAGTACGCGCTCGATACGAGCGGTGTCGCCCGCCTGCACGCTTCGCTCCACCTCGTCGTAGAGCGCCGACGCCTGAGCGGCCTTGTTGCGTTGGAAGTACTGCCAGCCGTTCCAGGCCACGAAGGCACCGGCCGCGAGCAGCACAACCCAGGTGATCAGGGTGCCGTAGGTGTTCCAGAAATGCTTGAGCTGATCGAGCTGTTCCTGTTCTTCGAGATCGAGATGGGTGGCCATGCGCTGTCAGTTGTTGGGAGCGGAGGATTGTAGGGTGGCGGCCCAGGCCGCCAGATCGGCGAGCGGACGGGCCGTCTGCGCGCCGGTTCCGTCGCGCAGTGCCTTGACGGTGACCTCGCCGCGGGCGAGTTCGTCCGCGCCGAAGATCAGTGCATATGTGGCGCCGCTGGCGTCGGCTTTCTTGAACTGGGACTTGAAACTGCCCAGCCCGTCGACGGTGGCGGCATGCATCTGGGCACGCACGCCCGTATCGCGCAACTGCTGCAGCGTGCGCAACGCGACGGGCATTGCCGCGGCGTCGGGCACCACGGCATAGACATCGGGCACCGGTGCCGAAATCGGCGTGCCCTGCTCCTTCATCAGGTCGAGCACGCGCTCGACGCCGATGGCCCAGCCAACGGCAGGTGCGGGCTTGCCGCCGATCTGCACGATCAGATCGTCGTAACGGCCGCCGGCACACACGGTGCCCTGCGACCCCAGTCGATCGGTCACGAACTCGAACACGCTGAGGTTGTAGTAGTCGAGCCCACGCACCAGCCGGGGATTGATGGTGTAGGCGACCCCATTGGCGTCGAGGATGGCCTTGAGGCCTTCGAAGTGCGCGAGCGATTCAGCGCCAAGGAAATCGATCAGCTTCGGAGCCGACTCGACCACGGCCTTCATCGTCGGATTCTTGGTGTCGAGGATGCGCAGCGGATTGCTGTGGAGACGGCGCTTTGCGTCCTCATCCAACTGGTCGGCGTGCTTTTCGAAGTGGGCGATCAGCTGGGCCCTGTGCAGTGCACGCTCGGCAGGTTGCCCGAGGCTGTTGAGTTCGAGCCGAACGTCGGTCAGGCCGATGAGTTTCCAGAGCGCGTTCGCCAGGAGAATGAGCTCCGCATCGACGTCGGGACCCGCAAAACCGAGCGCCTCGGCGCCAATCTGGTGGAACTGACGAAAACGCCCGCGTTGCGGCTTCTCGCGGCGGAACATCGGGCCGATGTACCAGAGGCGCTTGCCGCCGTCGTACAGCATGTTGTGCTCGATGACGGCGCGCACCAGGCCGGCCGTATTCTCGGGGCGGAGCGTCAGGTGGTCGTTGTCGCCGTACTTGTCCGAGCGGTCGTGAAAGGAGTACATCTCCTTTTCGACGATGTCCGTGACCTCACCGATGCCGCGCACGAACAGCGCTGTGTGCTCGAGGATCGGCGTACGGACGTTGCGATAGGCATAACGCGCCATCAGCTCGCGAACCGTGGCTTCGAGCCACTCCCAGCGCGCCGATTCGGGCGGCAATATGTCGTTCATGCCTTTGACGGCATTGAGTTTTTCAGCCATGGATGAGATCAGGCGACTTGGGCAGCGTCCGCGCTGCCAAAACGCTTTTCAATGTAGTTTTCGACCAGTTGATGGAACTCGTTGGCGATGTTGTCGCCGCGCAGCGTGAGCGCCTTCTGCCCGTCGATGAAAACCGGCGCCGCGGGGGCTTCGCCGGTCCCGGGCAGGCTGATGCCGATGTCGGCATGCTTGCTCTCGCCCGGCCCATTGACGATGCACCCCATCACCGCGACTTTCATCGTCTCGACGCCTGGATACTTGGTGCGCCATACCGGCATCTGCATGCGCAGATAGTCGTCGATCTGTTTGGCGAGTTCCTGGAAAGTAGTGCTGGTTGTCCGGCCGCAACCCGGGCAGGCGGTGACGCTCGGCACGAACACCCGCAGCCCGAGGGCCTGAAGGATTTCGTTGGCGATGACCACTTCCTGCGTGCGCGATTCGCCCGGCTGGGGCGTGAGCGAGACACGGATCGTGTCGCCGATGCCCTCCTGCAGCAGGATCGAAAGCGCCGTGGCCGAAGCGACCGTGCCCTTCGTCCCCATCCCGGCTTCGGTCAGCCCCAGATGCAAGGCGTAGTCGCAGCGCTTCGCGAGTTCGCGGTAGACCGAGATCAGGTCCTGCACACCGCTCACCTTGCAGCTGAGGATGATCTGGCGTCCGTCCATGCCCATCGATTCGGCGAGCTTGGCGGAATCGATGGCCGAGGTCACGAGCGCCTCGTACATGACCTGCTTTGCATCCCACGGCTCGGCCCGCTGGCTGTTGACGTCCATCAGGCTGGCCAGCAGTTCCTGGTCGAGACTGCCCCAGTTGACGCCGATGCGCACCGGCTTGTTCCACCGCATGGCCGCATCGATCATCTGACCGAACTGACGGTCGTGCTTGTCGCCCTTGCCGACGTTGCCGGGATTGATACGGTACTTGCTGAGCGCTTCGGCGCAGGCCGGGTACTCGGTGAGCAAGCGGTGGCCGTTGTAGTGGAAATCGCCGATGAGCGGGACATCGACGCCCATGCGATCAAGCTGCTCGCGGATGTACGGCACCTGTGCCGCTGCCTCGGGCGTATTGACCGTGATCCGGACCATTTCCGAACCGGCGAGCGCCAGTTCCTTGACCTGGATCGCAGTGCCGACCGCATCGACCGTATCGGTGTTCGTCATCGACTGGACGCGCACCGGCGCATCGCCGCCGACGGTGACCGTGCGAGGCCCCCAGGTCACACTGGCCTGGCGGGAACGCCGTGCCTTGGGTGCCGCGGATTCGATCGGCAAGCAGCCGATGGTGCTGAGGGCTTCAGTCATGATGTATCGCTCACGGTTTGACGTCGAAGCGTGCCACACCCCCGGAACGCGTGATCGACGCAAGGTCGAAAGGCTTGCCGCGCACTTGCACTTGCACGCCGGCAGCACGGCCGACCACCACGGACAACGGCAAGTTGCCGGTCAATCCGACGGTTTCCCCGGCCTTGACCGTTCGATGCAGCAATTGCTTGCCGCCCGCTTCGGTCACGTTGATCCAGCTGTCTTCACGCGCAACGAAAACGATCAGGTCATTGCTTGGGGTTGGGGCCGCGGAGGCCGGCTCCTCCACCACGACGGGTTCGGCAGGAGGCTGCGCCGCCACAGGGGGCATCGGCGCAACGGATTCAGTCACGGTGCCGGGCGCCGCGGATTCCGGCTTGGCGGAAACGGCGGCCTGCTCAGTGGTCGTGTCCCGCGTGGTCCAGCGGGAAATCGACGCACCGACCTGGTCGAAGAGCGACTGCGGCAGCCAGAACAGAACCGCGGCGCCGATCAACAGCAGCACGACCACGGTCAGCAAAGCGCGCGACGGCAGCCCGCCAGCCCCTGCGCTGGAACGCGGTGACGACGAACGCAGACTCTTGCTGATGACGCGGTCCGCTTCCGCCAGACCCGGGCGCTGAGCGCCCGGCAGCTTGGCCAGCACCGGCGCGGGGTCGATACGCAATGCCCGACAGACGCTGGCCGCGAGGGCGCGCGCGAACACCGGGTCGGGCAGCGACTCGATGTCGTCAGCCTCCAGCGCGACGAGCTTCTGCGGTGACACCTTGAGAGCCGCGGCCACCATTTCGATATGCAGCCCGTGCGCTTCCCGCGCTTCGCGCAGCATATCGCCGGCAGTCATGTGTGTGCTGTCGCCACCTACCAGGGGCACCGCCGCCGATGCCCCGAACTCGCTCGCCCGCTCAATCATTGAAATTCCCGCGCTCGTACGCCGATGCCTCCCGTGAGTCGGGGAAGCGACGTTGCAATTGCCCGCCCAGCTGAGTGCTCGCCTCGCGATTGTTCAGCTGGCGTTCGATCTTGATGCCCAGCCACAGCGTCTCCGCACTGGCCGAAGGGCTGTTGTTGACCCGACGAATGTAGAACTGCGCACGCGACCACTCCCCGCGCTGCGCAAGAATCGAGGCCAGGTTGTAGGCGACCACAGGATTGCTGGCGTCGAGTTCATAGGCCTGCGAGAGACTGCGTTCGGCCTCCCCCTTCTGGCCCGCCTTGAGTTGGCAGAGGCCTTGCGTCATGAGCGTCTTGGGACGCTCGGTATAGGTCGGAACGGCCAGAGCGGCGGTGAACTGCTGCTGTGCATCAGCGTAGCGGTTCTGCTGGCAAAGAAGCCACCCGTAGTTGTGAAGCACATTGGGATCGCGCGGATCCAATGCGATGGCGCGGCGAAAACTGTCCTCCGCACCGGCCGCGTCGTCGAGCCGCATGTAGATCAGACCACGAAGGTTGTAGGCGTCTGCAAAGGTCGGATCCGCCGCGACGGCCTGCTTGATTTCGTCAAGCGCAACTGTCGTCTGGCCTTGCTGGAAATATCCGATCGCCAACTCGACGCGCAATTTGGCGCGCTTGCGGCCGTTGGTTTCGTCCGATTCCGTCACGATGGCTGCGGCATTGGCCGACGAACTCATCGGCACGCTGGCATTCTTGGTTGCGCAGGAAGCCAGCATGAACACAGCGGCAACGCCAAAAAACGCTTGCATCGCTCGTCCGTGCGCGGTCGAAAAGGCCTTGCTCATCGGGTCATTGCTCCTCGGCTGTAGATTTGGAGGCCCCGATTCGGGCCGGATGCAAAACGACGGTACGCCGCTGCGCCATGCGCTCGGCTGCATGGGTGCGGTCCTTCACGTCGCCGGCGAGTTGACCGCAGGCGGCGTCGATGTCGTCACCGCGCGTCTTCCGCACGGTGGTCACGATCCCCGCCTCGCTCAGGACCTTGGCGAAGGCCAGCACGCGGGGCTGCGGAGACCGCAGTAGCCCGGATGCCGGGAAAGGATTGAAGGGAATCAGGTTGAACTTGCACGAAACGCCCTGCGACCGCACGAGTTCGACCAACTGACGCGCATGCTCGGGCTGATCGTTCACGCCGTCGAGCATGCAGTATTCGAACGTGATGAAGTCCCGTGGCGCATGCGCCAGGTAGCGCTTGCAGGCTTCCAGCAGTTCGGCGATCGGGTACTTGCGATTGAGCGGCACCAGGTCGTTGCGCAAGGCGTCATTCGGCGCGTGCAGCGATACGGCAAGGGCGACAGGACAATCCTCGCCCAAACGATCGATCATGGGAACCACGCCCGAAGTCGACACCGTCACGCGCCGGCGCGACAGGCCGTAGCCGTTGTCGTCGAGCATGGTGCGCAACGCCGGCACCAGTGCCGAATAATTTTGCAGGGGTTCGCCCATCCCCATCATCACGACATTGGAGATCACTCTCTCGTCGCGCTTGAGGTGCTTTCGCAGGAAGTGCTCGGCGAACCACAATTGGGCAACGATCTCGCCGGTCGTGAGATTGCGGCTGAAGCCCTGATGGCCAGTGGAACAAAATCGGCAGCCCACCGCGCAGCCAGCCTGCGACGAAACGCACAGCGTTCCACGGTCGTCCTCGGGAATGAACACGGCCTCGACCGCATTGCCGTCGCCGACGTCGAAGAGCCACTTGATGGTTCCGTCGGCGGATTCGTGCTGCGTGACCACCGGCAGCGCCTCGACGCGCGCAGTGGTCGCGAGTTTCTCGCGCAGCGTCTTCGCGAGATCGGTCATTTGCGCGAAGTCGCTGGCACCTCGCTGGTGAATCCACCGAAAGAGCTGCGTCGCGCGAAAACGCTTTTCACCCAGCCGTTCGCAAAACGCGGCCAATCCCTCCAGATCGAAGTCGAGCAGGTTGGCCGTGGTCATCGGGGGGTGCCTGGCAACCTCAGCGTGCGTAGACGTTGAGGCCGGCGAAGAAGAAGGAAACTTCGTTCTTGGCGGTTTCGGGGGCATCCGAGCCGTGCACCGCGTTCGCGTCGATGCTGTCGGCAAAGTCGGCGCGAATGGTGCCGGCGGCTGCCTTCTTGGGATCGGTGGCGCCCATCAGGTCGCGGTTCTTGGCGATGGCATCGTCGCCTTCGAGCACTTGCACGAACACGGGGCCCGAGATCATGAACTCGACCAGGTCCTTGAAGAACGGGCGTTCCTTGTGGACGGCGTAGAACTGCTCGGCTTCGCTGCGCGACAGATGCACGAGCTTGGCGGCGACGATCTTGAGGCCGGCTGCCTCGAAACGGGAAACAATCTTGCCGATGACGTTCTTCGCAACGGCGTCGGGCTTGATGATGGAGAGGGTGCGTTCGATGGCCATTGAAGTGCTTTCCTGAGTGCTTGAATCTGAATGAGTTCCATCAGAGCCGCAACGATGAGATTGCGGCACTTGACAAAGCCTTTGATTTTAACCGGCGAGACAGCATCAACCCGCAAGAAGCGAGCGAAAGACTGGCGCCGTATCGAATATCAGCGACCGCGACGACGACCGCCGCCGCCACCACCGCCCTGCCCGCCAAAGCCTCCCGACGGTCCGCGACGCGGCCCCTGCCGCTGCTCCTTGCGCTGTCGCGAAAAGCTGTCGGCGCCGATATAGCCGAGGGATGTCTTCATCGGATCGGGTTGATTGGCGCCGCCCGGCTGGCGATCCTCGCCTTGGCGGTTCCGGCCTTGCTGGCCTTGGCCCTGCCCTTGTCGGTCGCCGCGGTTGCGTCGGCCCTGCGGTGGTCCCTTGCCACCGCCCACGCCCCGATCGGATCTCGCGCCCGGACCGTGCGCCAGCGGATTCGGAATCGGCGCGTCGCGCTCATTTCCCTGCGGACTGCCACCGTTGTTGCGGTTGCCGCGCCGTTTGCGATTGCGACCGTTGCGCCCGCCGCCTTCCTGGCCCGGGCCTTTGGCGTTTCCGCCAGAACGCCCCGGGCGCTCGGCGGAGCCGCCGGCTGCCTGGAACAGCGCACGGATGTCGCGTTCGTCAAGCTCCATCCAAGCCCCGCGCTTGAGCCCGCGCGGCAGGACCATCGCGCCGTAGCGAATTCGAATCAGACGACTGACGGCATGCCCGACGGACTCGAAAAGGCGCCGCACTTCGCGATTGCGGCCCTCGGAGATCGTCACCCGATACCAGCAGTTGGAGCCTTCGCCGCCGCCCTCTTCGATCGTGCCGAACTGGGCCATGCCGTCGTCGAGCCGCACGCCGTCAAGCAGCCGCTGCTTCTCCTCGCTGCTCAGGGCGCCGAGCACCCGCACGGCATATTCGCGTTCCAG
The DNA here is from genome assembly GCF_056395305.1 of Variovorax sp. 10L426. Taxonomy (NCBI): domain Bacteria; kingdom Pseudomonadati; phylum Pseudomonadota; class Betaproteobacteria; order Burkholderiales; family Comamonadaceae; genus Variovorax; species Variovorax sp. 10L426. The sequence goes on from NZ_JBFTJF010000018.1 coordinate 92,988, forward strand.
GCCGAACCGGGGATGCATCAGCTGGTTGGCCAGCTCACCTGAACTGGTAAAGAGCAGCAGCCCTTCAGTGTTCAGGTCCAGTCGACCGACGGACTGCCACTTGCCCTGCTGCAGGCGCGGCAGCTTGCGGAATACGGTCGGACGGTTCTGCGGGTCGTCGTGCGTGACGACTTCGCCGACCGGCTTGTGATAGGCAATCACGCGCGCCGGCGGCGGCGCGATGCGATAGCGAATGGGCTTGCCATTGAGCTTGACCTGGTCGCCATATTGAATGCGCTGGCCGATATGGGCCGGCTCGTTGTTGACCGAGATCCGGCCTTGCAGGATGAGTTGCTCCATCTCCAGGCGCGAGCCCAGGCCGGCCTGGGCCAGGACCTTGTGCAGCTTCGGCGAATCGGCCTCGGGCAGGAGCACGCGCTTGAGCGGCGGCACCTCAGGGCTTTCCTCATCGGCATCGAACTGGCCGGAAATGACGTCGGCGAAACGGATGGGCTCGGGGGGCGGCGCGTTGCGCTGCTCGCGCTCGGCTGCGCGGCGGGCCCGGTCGAGGTCGTCTTCCTCCTCGTCCGGCTCGTAGTCTTCGTCCTCATCATCGTCCGACGAGGATTCATCCGCTTCGCGAGCAGCCTCCGCCTGCGGTTGCTGCGCCGGATATTCTTCCTCGACCACGGGCGCCGGTGGCTCGGCGGGCGCTGCAGACTCGTCGGGCAAGGCCTCCGCCGGCACTTCCGCGACGGGCTTCCGCCGGCGCGGCCGCCGCTTGCGCGGGGTCTCGGATGCGTCCTCGGCCGCCGGAATGGCTTCTCCTTCCGCAGGATTGTTTGGCGCGATGTCCCCGCGCTCCTCGAAAACGGGTTCGGTCGGCAGCGTGGCTGCGTCGTCGGGATTGGTGGGGCTCATGGTCGGGTTCCGGAAGGGACAGCGGTGGTGTCGGCCTCATCGGGCGCTGCTTCTGCGTCGACGGGAGAGGAGGATGGGGATGCTTCGGGCATGGGACTGTGTTCGGCGCCGCCATCCCTGAAGTCGTCAGGGGCACCGGGTTTGGCTTCCGCGTCGGTCGTCGGCACGACTTCACCAAAGCTGACGAAGGCTTCATCGACTTCGCGGACTTCGTCAAGCAGGGCTTCGGCCTGCGGTTGCGCTGCGATGTCGGACACGGCACCAACCGCGGCTTCGGTCGATGGTAACGAGTCCGGATCGACCAAGGCTTCTTCGATCGGCAAGGCCGGCTGGTCGCCGCCGGCCGCATGGTCGAGGGCATCGATCAATGCGCTTTGCTGCGCCGGCGATCCGATCACCGGCAACTGATCCAGGGAAGCGAGGCCCAAGTCATCGAGAAACTGCCGCGTGGTCGCATAAAGAGCGGGCCTCCCGACGGTCTCGCGGTGGCCGATGACCTCGACCCAGTTGCGATCTTCAAGCTGCTTGAGGATTTGCGAATTGATGGTGACACCCCGAATGTCCTCCATGTCTCCGCGCGTCACCGGCTGACGATAGGCAATGATCGCCAGCGTCTCAAGGGCGGCTCGCGTGTAGCGCGGCGGCTTTTCGGGGTGCATGCGGTCGAGGTGATCTCGCATTTCGGGTCGACTCTGGAAACGCCAGCCGCTGCCGACGCTCACGAGTTCGAGGCCGCGCTGCGACCAGTCTTCCTGCAGTTCGATCAACAGCGACTTGATGGTGTCGGCGCCCAGTTCGTCGTCGAACAGCACGCGCAGTTCGCGCACCGGCAACGGCTGGGTCGAACAGATCAAGGCGGTTTCGAGAATGCGCTTGGCATCCGCCGTATTCATGGTTCGCGTTATCCGGGAAAAGGCGCCTCGAGGACGCTTGTTCAGATGGATGGAAGAAGGCGCTGGAGGCACGCGGCATTCGCAGCGCGAGGCCGGCATCAGGTCGCCGGCGCGGCCCTCGGGACCGTCAGGCGCGATTGTAATCCAGCCCCCAGTTCGACAATGCGTGCACGAGGTCAGGCGGCGGCGGTGAGTGAAATTCCATCACCTCCCCTGTCATGGGATGCACGAATCCGAGCCGGAAGGCATGAAGCGCCTGTCGCGTCAGCCCGGCCGACTCGGTGCCGCCGTAAAGCGCGTCGCCGACAAGCGGGTGGCCGATCGACGCCATATGCACGCGGATCTGGTGGGTGCGTCCCGTCTCGAGGGTGCATCGCACTGCGCAGCCGAGTTCGTTGCTGTCGAGGGATTCGATGAGCGTGCGCGCCGGCTTGCCCGAATGACGCTCCAGGTCGACCGCCGCCATGCGGAGACGATTGCGCGGATCGCGGCCGATGGGGCTGTCCACGTGGCGCGCGCGGGCGCCTTGCCAGCTCCGGTGCGCGAGCGCGAGGTATTGGCGCTTGACATCGCGGGCGGCGATCAATGCCACGAGCGCATCCATGGCAGCCCGGCTGCGTGCGACCACCATCAACCCGCTCGTGTCCCGATCGAGCCGGTGGACGATGCCGGCGCGCGGGAGCAGTGCGGCCTTGGGGTCGAGCGCCAGCAGGCCGTTGAGCAGCGTGCCGCTCCAATTGCCCGGCGCGGGATGCACGACCAACCCTGCCGGCTTGTCGATGATCTGGAGGTGCTCGTCCTCGTACAACACCTCGATGTCCATCACCTCCGGCCGGAACGCTTGGCTTTGCGGCGTCGGTCGCAATTCGATACGACCCGATTCGCCGGCATGAACGGTCGCCGAAGTCTTGGTGACCACGCGCCCCTGGACCTCCACCACGCCTGCCTCGATCAGTTGCTGGAGGTAACTGCGGGAAAACTCGGGGACCAGTGCGGCGAGCGCACGGTCGAGTCGCTGGCCGTGCTGGCCTTCGCCGATCAGGAAAGTGCGGATCTCGCTGGCGTCGGACAGGTCGGCCGCCTCTTCGTGCTCGGCCACCTCGGAGGTGCCGCCCGAGGGGCCGGCCGATATAATTGAGGGCAACTGTTTCACGAAAGCCTTCTTTGATGTTTCGCGCCAAATTATCGGTTGTCCCTGGCTGGCTGGCCTTGTGCGCCGCTGCGTGGCTGGTGGCCGGCTGCTCGTCGCTCAAGGAGGACAAGACCGCGAACTGGAGCCCCAACAAGATCTACTCCGAGGCCAAGGACGAGGCCGACTCGGGCGCCTACGACAAGGCCGTGCCGCTCTACGAAAAGCTCGAAGGCCGCGCGGCCGGCACGCCGCTTGCCCAACAGGCGCAGATCGACAAGGCCTATGCCCAGTACAAGGCAGGCGACAAGGTCCAGGCCGTTGCCACGCTCGACCGCTTCATGAAGCTTCACCCAGCGAGTCCCGCGTTTGATTACGCGCTCTATCTCAAGGGCGTGATCAACTTCAACGACGATCTCGGCCTTTTCGCGTTCATGACGCGCCAGGACCTTTCCGAGCGCGACCAGAAGGCCGCCAAGGAATCGTTCCAGTCCTTCAAGGAATTGGTGACTCGCTTCCCCGAGTCGCGCTACGCACCTGATGCGCGCGCGCGCATGAACTACATCGTGAACTCGCTGGCACAGTACGAAGTGCACGTGGCACGGTACTACTACGAACGAGGCGCTTATCTGGCGGCCATTAACCGCGCTCAGGCCGCGGTGGCGGACTACCGGGAAGCTCCTGCGCTCGAAGAAGCGCTCTACATCATGGTCATGTCCTACGACAAGCTCGGCCTGACCGATCTGCGGGACGACGCACAGCGTGTGCTGACCACGAACTATCCGAAGAGCGCGTATATGACTCGCGGCTTCCGCGCCAAGGACGATCCCTGGTGGAAGCTTTGGTGAACTGGGCCTCCCGGCTTTTCACTTCGCTTCGCTGCGCGTAACCCCGGAAGAGGAGGCCCGGCTGCCTAGGGGCGGCCCGGCGGCGGCCGGTTCGCCTTCCTTCTCTCGCGCTTCACTTCATCCCGTGGCTCTGACCGCTTCCAACTCGGCCAGGGCGGCGTCGAAATCCTCTTCGTTTTCAATCCTCCGCATGGGGGGAAGCGCAGCCAGGAGGCGGCGGCCGTAGCCCATGGCGACGAGGCGTGTGTCGCAGATGGCAAGGACGCCCATGTCCGTCTCTCGGCGGATCAGGCGTCCGGCCCCCTGTTTGAGCGCGACGGCCGCCTCAGGCAGCGAATAGTCGCTGAAAGCGCTTCGCCCCTGAGACTCCAGGCGCTGGGAACGCGCCTCCACCAACGGATCATTGGGCGGCGGGAACGGCAGCTTGTCGATCACGACCAATTGAAGGGCATCGCCCGGCGCGTCGAATCCTTCCCAGAACGACGCCGATGCCACCAGCACGCAGCCGCTTCGACCTTCGCCTGCGCCCTCTCTGAAGCGGTCCATCAACGTGCGCTTCGGCAGTTCGCCTTGCACGAGCACTTCAGGACGAAGCCCCGCCTCCAGGCCTTCGAATTCCTGACGCATGGCGTCGCCGATGGTGCGCAATGCGCGCAAGGTCGTTGTCAGGACCAGGGTGCGGCCACCGAGCCGGACGGCGCCACGGGCGGCAAGCCGTGCCACGCGATGGCCATGCGTCGGGTCATTGGGCTTGGGAAAAGCGCGCGGGACGTAAAGGGCCGCTTGGCGGGCGTAGTCGAACGGGCTTTGAACACGCAGCACTTCGGCGTCGTCGAGGCCGCAAGGCTCGGTAAACCATCTCAGCTTGGGATCGTCTCCCAGCGTGGCCGAGGTGAATACCCAGGCGCGCCCGTCTTCTTCCGGATTGGCAGCGTCGGACTTGAGCACGCGTGTCCGCACCGCCTCGGCAATGTCGAGCGGCGATTCGACCAGCCGCAACTGCGAGCCCACATCCACCCAGCGCACCGAGCCCGTGGGGCACGCCTTGGCAAAGCGCTTTGCGCGCCCGGAAAGTTGCTGCGCGCGATCGTGCAGACGCCCGAAATCGGGCGAAAGCTCGCTCACTGTATCGAGCGCCCGGCCGGCCGCCTCGAATGCCTGCTGCAAAGCGTCGAGCGCGCCCTGCCAGTCGTCCATCGGTATGCCTTCAGGCGACTCACCGGTCCATCGCAGCTTGGTGCCCGGATACTGTTTGCCGACGGACAGTCTCAACTCACGCGCGCCATGCTCGACGGCCGCCACAAGCTGCTGCCAGTCGACCAGCCCGCGCGCATGCTGGAGTCCGGCCGCCAGCAGATCGCGGGCGAAATCGAGCGCCTGGCCGCTCCCGAGTTGGACCCCAAGAAACTGGACGCCGGTCTCGTTCAACTGATGTGCTTCGTCGAAAACCACCACCCGGACCGTCGGCAGCAACTCTGCCATGCCCGACTCGCGCACCGCGAGGTCGGCAAAGAACAGGTGGTGATTGATGACGACGACGTCAGCCGCCATGGCTTCACGCCGTGCCAGATTGACATGACACGGCTTGAACTGAGGGCATTGGGCGCCCAGGCAGTTTTCCCGGGTGGATGTCACCAATGGAATCAGCGGCGAACGCTCGTCCAGGCCCGGCAGTTCGGCCAGATCGCCGGTGCGAGTCGCCTTGGACCACTGCTCGATCTTCGCCAGGGTGCGCAGCGAGGCGCGCTCAGGTGATGCGTCGTGGCGCGCCAGATCGAGCCGGTGCAGGCACAGGTAGCTGGCGCGCCCCTTGAGCAAGGCGGTCCGCACCGGCAGTCCAAGCGCCGCGACAAGGCGTGGCAGATCGCGGCCGAACAATTGGTCCTGGAGCGTCTTCGTGGCGGTCGACAGGAGTACCCGCTCCCCGCTGAGCAGCGCAGGGACGAGATATGAGAATGTCTTGCCCACGCCAGTCCCGGCCTCGACCACCAGCACGCCGCCCTGTTCGATGGTGCGGGAAACGGCCAACGCCATTTGCGTCTGCCCTTCGCGTTCGCGGAACTGTTCGGCGGCATGCGAGAGCACGCCATCCTGCGCAAACGCCCCGCGCACTTCTTGCTCGAGGGACATCAGGCTGGCTCTTGCGGGTCGAGGGCGCGTTCGAGGCGCGAGATCTCGTCGCGCAGCGCAAGGCGACGCTTCTTGAGGCGCCGCAGCAGCAACTCGTCGCGCGAAGCGGCGTCCCCAAGGCGGTCGATGGAGGCGTCGAGGTCGGCGTGTTCGATCCGAAGCTCGATCAGCTGGCGCGAAATAGAGTGAAGATTGGAGTCCAACGTGCGCAATTCACAAACGGCGCAAGTTCACGGCTCTTCCGCGGCTTGCGTTCACTCGATAATACGTCTTCGTTCAGCTCACACGAAAACATGAGAGATCGCGCCATCGGCGCCTCCGCGCCCACATGACCCGAAGCTTTCGACTCGCCGCCGCCACCGGCCTCCATCAAGGCGATCGTCCCTACCAGCAAGACCAGGTCCTGATCATGACCCACCCGCGTGCGCCCGGCTGCGTGCTGGGCGTCGTCGCCGACGGCATGGGCGGTCGCAGCGGCGGGCGCAAGGCTTCCGACCAGGTCCTGATGACGGCGCGCCAACTCTTCGGGCGCTACAAGCCGGGCCGGGACGAACCGGTTGGCGTGTTGCGGCAAATGCTCGAAGACGCCCATACGGTGATCAAGCTCACCGCCGTGTCGAGCGAGCAGGAACCGCACAGCACGCTGGCTGCTTTCCTCATGAATCCCGAAGGCGATTGCGCGTGGATCCATGCCGGCGACTCGCGCATCTATCACTTCCACAAGGGCCGGCTGATCAAGCGCACCAAGGACCATTCTTACGTCCAGGTGCTCGTTGACCGCGGCGAGATCGACGACGTAGAGGCCAATCTCCATCCCCAGAGCAACATCCTCCTGGGATGCCTGGGCATGAAGTCGACGCCGCCACCGGTGGATATCCATTTCATCCCGCGAATGATGACCGGCGACGTGTTGATGGCCTGCAGCGACGGGCTGTGGCACTACTTCACGCCCGAGGAAATGGGTGCACTACTGGAAGATCAGCCCCCGCGGGCCGCTGTCGAGTTGCTCGTGGCCGAAGCGCGTCGGCGCGCACGCGGGACTGGCGACAACATCTCCATCGTCGTGCTGAAGCTCGAGCCGCTACCGGCGGAAGGCTGAAGCCGCCGGAGGTCGTCGACTCAGGGAGTCGCCGGAACCGCAGGGGCCGGTGAAGTCGCGCCGGGTGCCGGCAGGGGTGCCGAGCGCGGCTTGGTCTTCGCCGCGTTCTGCCGCTCCAGATCGGCCCGATGCTCCTCGGCCTTCTTCAGCTTCGCTTCGTATTCCGCCTGCTGGCTCGGGCCCTGGGCCTTTTGATTTGCCGCCTTGGCCTGCTCTTCGGCGTGAGCGCGCTGCTTGTTCTCGAACTGGCGCTTCTGCTCCGCTTCCTCCGAAGCGGTCTGCGCCCGGCTTGCCGCATGTTCGGCCGCGCGTTGCTCACGGCCTTTCTGCGACTCCAGCGATTGCTCGCGCTTCGCGTCCGCATCCTGCGACTGCTGCGTCGGCTTCTGCTGCTCGAGCTTGTCGAGCTCCGCCGCGCCCCGGCGCTTGCGTTCGAAATCGTTGATTGCCGCCTCCTGCCGCTTGATGTCCTCGGTCTCGGTACGGCGGCGGCGCCGGCTGTCCTGAAGGCAGCCATCGACCGCGAACTTCTTGTAGCAAGCTGCCTGCTCGGTCGCGTAACGCGCTTCCACGGCCTTTCGCTCTTCGCTGAGGCGCGCGCGTTCAGCGTCCAGATCCGCATTGGCGGTTGTGGCGGATGTCTGCGCCCAGAGAGGCAGGACAGCCAGTCCGAGCAGCATGGCGACGACAGTGCTCTTCATGTCAGGCGGGTATCGACGACACGACGTTCGAGCGCCAGGAATTCGGCCGACTGCATTTCATTGAGTCGGGAAACCGTGCGTGGAAACTCGTGCGCCAGTGGACCTTCGGTATACAACGCCTCGGGCGGGACTTCGGCAGACATGATCAATTTCACGCGTCGATCGTAGAACACGTCGACCAGCCATGTGAAACGACGTGCTTCCGACGCCATGCGCACCGGCATGTGCGGCACGTCGGACAGCAGCACGGTGTGAAACTGGGTTGCGATCTCGAGATAGTCGTTCTGGGACCGAGGACCACCACACAGCGTCTTGAAGTCGAACCAGACGACACCGCCGGCCTTGCGAAGCGCATGGATTTCGCGCGACTCAATGTGCAGCACGGGGTTCTCGTCGGCACTTTCGGCGAGGCGCTCGAAGGCCTTGCGCATCTCCTTGTCGGCGGCGGCGCCGTTCGGCGTGAGATAGAGGCGCACCTGTTCCAGCGTCCGGCGGCGGTAGTCCGTGCCGTTGTCGACGCTGATGACTTCGAGCCGCTCGTTCAGCAAGGCGATCGCCGGCATGATGCGATCCCGGTGCAATCCGCCGGGATAGAGGTCATCCGGCTTGAAGTTGGACGTCGTGACAAAGCCCACGCCGTTCTCGAACAACGCCACCAGCAGGCGGTGCAGGATCATCGCGTCGGTGATGTCGGCGACGTGGAATTCATCGAAGCAAATCAGCCGATAGCGCTTGGCGATGCGCCGGCCGAGCTCGTCCAGCGGATTGACCGTGCCCTGAAGATCGGCCAGCTCGCGATGCACCTCGCGCATGAACTCGTGAAAGTGCAGGCGCGTCTTGCGCCTGAGCGGCACGGCGTTGTAGAAGCAGTCCATCAGGAAGCTCTTGCCGCGCCCGACGCCACCGTACATATAGACGCCGCGCGGGATCTCCGGCCGGTTGATCAGCTTCTTGAACGCGTTCGATCGCTGGGCCTTGAAGTCGGCCCATTCGCTCGCGCAACGGTCGAGCGCTTCGATGGCGCGCAACTGCGCGGGGTCGCTCTTGAAACCCCGCGCGGTCAACTCCGCGTCATAAGCCTGCCTGACGACGCCCACAGGTCAGAAGTTCAGCGTGCGCTTGTCGACGGCCAGAGCCGCTTCCTTGGTCGCCTCCGACAGCGACGGGTGCGCGTGGCAGATGCGAGCGATGTCTTCGGCGCTTGCCTTGAACTCCATGGCCACCACGGCTTCGGAGATCAACTCGCTGACCATCGGGCCGACCATGTGAACACCGAGGATTTCGTCGGTCGCCGCATCGGCCAGGAATTTGACCATCCCCGTCGTATCGCCAAGCGCGCGGGCGCGCCCGTTCGCGAGGAACGGGAAAGTGCCGGCCTTGTAGGCACGGCCGCTCGCCTTGAGCTGCTGTTCGGTCTCGCCGACCCAGGCGATCTCCGGCGATGTGTAGATCACCCACGGGATCGTGTTGAAGTTGACGTGTCCATGCTGGCCGGCAATGCGCTCGGCCACGGCAACGCCCTCTTCCTCGGCCTTGTGCGCCAGCATCGGGCCGCGCACCACGTCGCCGATCGCCCACACATTGGGCAGGCTGGTCTTGCAGTCGTCGTCCACGATGATCGCGCCGCGTTCGTCGAGCTTCAGGCCCACCGCTTCGGCATTCAGGCCGTTGGTGTTGGGCACGCGGCCGATCGAGACGATCAGCTTGTCGACATCGAGCGTCTGCGCTTCGCCCTTGGCGTCGGTGTAGGCGATGCTGATGCCGTTCTTGCCCGACTTGACTTCGCCGACGTTGACGCCGAGATGGATCTTCAAGCCCTGCTTGTCGAAGGCCTTCTTGGCTTCCTTGGCGATCTGCTCGTCGACGGCGCCGAGGAAGGTCGGCAGCGCTTCGAGCACCGTGACCTCGGAACCGAGGCGGCGCCACACCGAGCCCATTTCGAGGCCGATCACGCCCGAGCCGATCAGCGCGAGCTTCTTCGGCACACCGCCGATGCGCAGCGCGCCGTCATTCGAAAGGATCTTCTCTTCGTCGAATGGCGCACCTGGCAGCGCGCGGGCATTCGATCCCGTCGCCAGGATGATGTGCTTGCCGACGATGCTCTCTTCGGCGCCCCCCGCGACCTTGATCTCATAGCCGCCTTCGGCAGCTTTCGCGAAGGAACCACGGCCGTGGAAGAACGCGACCTTGTTCTTCTTGAACAGGTACACGATGCCGTCGTTGTTCTGCTTCACGACGGTGTCCTTGCGGGCCAGCATCTTCGCGACATCGAGGCCGAGGCCTTCGACCTTGATGCCGTGATCCGCGAAGCTGTGCCCCGCGTGCTCGTAGTGCTCGGACGATTGCAGCAGTGCCTTGGAGGGAATGCAGCCGATGTTGGTGCAGGTGCCACCCAATGCCGGACCGCCCTTGGCGTTCTTCCACTCGTCGATGCAGGCCACGTTGAAGCCGAGCTGCGCCGCGCGGATGGCGGCAACGTAGCCGCCGGGGCCGCCACCGATGACGATGACGTCGAATTGTTTGCTCATTGGAATTTCCGTTTCATTTTTTCAGCCCGCACTGCATCGTGTCTTCTTCGGAAGACACCGCGGAACCGGCTTTGCCGGGCCGCCGGTGTCGCCCCCGGCAGGGGGTTGGCGAAGCGACACGAAGTGCGCGCAGCCTGGGGGCGAGCTTAAATATCGAACAGGAGGCGTGCTGGGTCTTCCAGGGCTTCCTTCATGGCAACCAGGCCGAGGACCGCTTCGCGGCCGTCGATGATGCGGTGGTCGTAGCTCATCGCGAGGTAGTTCATCGGACGAACCACGATCTGGCCGTTCTCCACCACGGCGCGGTCCTTGGTCGCATGCACGCCCAGGATGGCCGATTGCGGCGGATTGATGATCGGGGTCGACAGCATCGAACCGAAGGTGCCGCCGTTGGAGATCGAGAACGTGCCGCCGGTCATTTCCTCGATGCCCAGCTTGCCGTCCTTGGCCTTCTGGCCGAATTCGGCGATCTTCTTCTCGATGTCGGCAAAGCTCATCTGGTCGGCATTGCGCAGGATTGGCACCACCAGGCCGCGGGGCGAACCGACGGCGATGCCGATGTCGAAGTAGCCGTGGTAGACGATGTCGTTGCCGTCGACCGAGGCGTTGATCACCGGGTATTTCTTGAGCGCGTGCACCGCGGCCTTCACGAAGAAGCTCATGAAGCCGATCTTGACGCCGTGTTCCTTGGTGAACGCATCCTGGAACTTCTTGCGCATCTCCATGACCGGCGCCATGTTCACTTCGTTGAAGGTGGTCAGGATCGCATTGCTCGATTGCGATTGCAGCAGGCGCTCGGCGATGCGTGCGCGCAGGCGGCTCATCGGCACGCGCTCTTCGGGACGGTCGCCGAGATTCGACAGGCCCGTGGGCGCGGCGACTTGCGGCAGCGCCGTCTTCGGTGCACCGGTGGAAACGGGCACGGGCGCCGCGACCTTGGCGGTCGTGCCGGCAGCCACTGCACCCAGCACGTCGCCCTTGGTGACGCGGCCGTCCTTGCCGGTACCGGTCACGTCGGCCGTGCTCAGCTTGTTGTCCGCGAGCAGCTTGGCGGCGGCGGGCATGGCGACGTCGGACTTCGACGCGCCGGTTGCTGCAGCAGCCGGTGCCGAGGCCGGAGCGGCCGCGGGCGCAGCCGCCGATGCGGCGGCAGGTGCCGCAGCGCCGGCCTTGCCTTCGGTGTCGATCTTCGCAATCAGCTGTTCAGCCACGACGGTTGCGCCGTCGCCCACGACGATCTCGGCCAGCACGCCGGCCGACGGGGCCGGCACTTCCAGCACGACCTTGTCGGTTTCGATCTCGATCAGGATTTCATCGACCGCGACCGCTTCACCGGCCTTCTTCTTCCACTGGAGCATGGTGGCTTCGGCCACGGACTCGGACAGCTGGGGGACTTTGACTTCAACGATGGACATTTTTATGCGTTCCGCTTCGTGTTTCTTTGTGAATTGAATCGAGTTCTTCTTACTTGGTCAGCACGAAGCCCTTGAGCTTGGCGAAGGCGGCGTCGACGAGCGCCTTCTGCTGTTCCTGGTGCAGGTGCGAGTAGCCCACCGCAGGCGATGCCGAAGCGGCACGGCCGGCGTAGCCGAGCTTCTGGCCTTCCAGCATGTTCTCGTGGATGTAGTGCTGCACGAAGAACCACGCCCCCTGGTTTTGCGGCTCGTCCTGGCACCACACCACGTCGACGAGGTTGGGGTACTTCTTCAGTTCGCCGGCGAATGCCTTGTGCGGGAACGGATACAGCTGCTCGACGCGGATGATCGCCACGTCGTCGGTGCCCTTCTCCTCGCGCTTCTTGGCCAGGTCGTAGTAGACCTTGCCCGAGCACGCGATGACGCGCTTGACCTTGTCCGCCTTCAGGTCCTTGGTGTCCGGGATGACCGTCTGGAAGCCGCCCTTGGTGAACTCGGACAGCGGCGACGTCGCATCCTTGTTACGCAGAAGCGACTTCGGCGTCATGATGATCAGCGGCTTGCGCAGGCTGCGCACCATCTGGCGACGCAGCACGTGGAAGATCTGGCTGGCCGTGGTCGGCTGCACGACCTGCATGTTGGTGTCGGCGGAAAGCTGCATGAAGCGCTCGACGCGCGCCGAGCTGTGTTCCGGACCCTGGCCTTCATAGCCGTGCGGCAGCATCAGCGTAATGCCATTGACACGGCCCCACTTGACTTCGCCGGATGCGATGAACTGGTCGATCACGACTTGCGCGCCGTTGACGAAATCGCCGAACTGCGCTTCCCAGATCACGAGCGTGTTCGGATCATTGGAGGCGTAGCCGTATTCGAACGCGAGCACCGCTTCTTCGGACAGGATGGAGTCGATGACGACGAATGGCGCCTGGTTTTCGGCCACGTTCTGAAGCGGCACGTAGGTGCCGACGTCGAACTTCTCGCGGTTCTGGTCGTGCAGCACCGCGTGACGGTGCGTGAAGGTGCCGCGGCCGCTGTCTTCGCCCGAGAGGCGGACGGGGTAGCCGCTGGCAACCAGCGAGGCAAAGGCCATGTGCTCGCCCATGCCCCAGTCGACATTGACCTCGCCGCGACCCATCGCCGCGCGATCGTCGAGCACCTTCTTGACCAGCGGATGCACCGTGAAGTTGTCGGGCGCCTTGGTGATGCGCTCCGCCAGGCGCTTCCATTCCGCGGTGGGAATCGCCGTGTCGCCGGCGTCGGTCCATTTCTTGTTGAGGAAGGGGCTCCAATCGACGGCGTACTTGCTCTTGAAGTTGGTGAGGACCGGGTCCGACGTGTTCTTGCCGGCGTCGAATGCCGCGCGCTGCGCCTTGACCATGTCGTCGCCGAGCGTTTCGCCCATGCCTTGGGCACCGAGCTTGTCGGCGTACAGCTTGCGCGTGCCGGGGTGCTGCGCGATCTTCTTGTACATCAGCGGCTGGGTGAGCGCCGGCGTGTCCTGCTCGTTGTGACCGAGCTTGCGGAAGCAGATGATGTCGACGACCACGTCCTTCTGGAATTCCATGCGGAATTCGAGGGCGAGCTGGGTAGCGAGCACCACGGCTTCGGGATCGTCGCCGTTCACGTGCAGCACGGGTGCTTCGATCATCTTGACGATGTCGGTGCAATACAGCGTCGATCGGCTGTCGCGCGGGTCGCTGGTGGTGAACCCGATCTGGTTGTTGATCACGATGTGCACCGTGCCGCCGGTGGAATAGCCGCGCGTTTCGGCCAGCGCCAGCGTTTCCATCACGACGCCCTGGCCTGCGAAGGCCGCGTCGCCGTGCACGATGACCGGCAGCACTTGCTTGCCGAGCGGATCGGCGCGACGGTCCATGCGGGCGCGCACGGAGCCTTCGACCACCGGGTTCACGATTTCGAGGTGCGAAGGATTGAAAGCCAGGCTCAGGTGCACCGGTCCGCCGGACGTTGACACGTCGGAGCTGAAGCCCTGGTGGTACTTGACGTCGCCGCTCGGCAGGTCTTCGGGCGCGGTGTGATCGAACTCGGCGAACAGGTCCGCGGGCAGCTTGCCCAGCGAATTGACCAGCACGTTCAGGCGACCGCGGTGCGCCATGCCGATGACGATTTCCTGCACGCCACGGCGGCCTGCCTGGTCGATGAGTTCGTCCATCGAGACGATGAAGCTCTCGCCGCCTTCGAGCGAGAAGCGCTTCTGCCCGACGTACTTGGTGTGAAGGAAACGCTCGAGGCCTTCGGCCGCGGTCAGGCGTTCAAGCACGCGCTTCTTCTGCTCGGGATTGAGCTTCGGATTGGTGCGGGCGCTTTCGAGCTTCTGCTGCCACCAGCGCTTCTGCGCCTGGTCGGTCATGTACATGTACTCGGCGCCGATGGTGCCGCAGTAGGTTTCGCGCAGCGCGTTGAGCAGGTCGCGCAAGGACATCGTGTCCTTGCCGAAGAAGGTGTTGCTCGTGTTGAACACCGTTTCGAGGTCGCCGTCGGAGAAGCCGTAGAACGACGGCTCGAGTTCCGGAATGGCCGGACGCTCGGTGCGCTTGAGGGGATCGAGGTCTGCCCAGCGGGCGCCGACATTGCGATAGGCGGCGATCAGTTGCTGGACGGCGGTGCGCTGGCGGCCGAGTTCGGAGTCTGCGCCGCTGGCAACGACCACCTTGGTCGTGCCCTGCTTGGCGCGTTCAGCGAAGGCGTTGACGACCGGCAGGTGCGGCACGTCTTTTGCATTGGTTCCGTCCGTGGCGGGGACGTTTTGCAGCGCGTCGAAGTACGAGCGCCAGTTGTCGGGCACGCTGCCCGGATTGGAGAGATAGTTTTCGTACATCTCTTCGACATAGGGCGCATTGCCGCCGAAGAGGTAGGTATTGCCTTGATAGGCGCTGTAGACGGATGAAGACGTCGACGAAGAATCGCTCATATTCCGCTGACCTTCGCTTCCCTGAAGGAAGCACTAGCTGGTTAAGAAACCTTCCGCGACACGGCTGAACCGATTGGCGGATGCGACTGTGGCTGGGGAAGGGCCTGAGTACGGCGGGATTGTAGCTCGCCCCCAGGTTGCCCCGCACTTCGTGTCGGGGCGCCCACCCCCCACCGGGGGCAACACCAGCGGCCCGGCAAAGCCGGTTCCGCGGTATTTCTGGAATACGGTAGTGCGGGTGGTTAGAGCAGTTGCTTGATTTGCTCTAGTGTGGAGGGATCGTCGATCGTTGTCAGATCGCCGGGGTCGCGCTGTTCGCAGACTGCCTGGATCGCCCTGCGCAGCAGCTTGCCGCTGCGGGTCTTGGGCAACGCTGTCACGAAGCGCACGCGCGCCGGACGGGCCAAGGCGCCCAGGTCGTCGGAGACGCGCTTCATGATTTCTCCTTCCAGTCGCAATGTCGAATCGGCATCGGCGGCTGCCACGGCGTTCTTCGGCACGACGAACGCCATGGCCACCTGCCCTTTCAGCGAATCCGCGACGCCCACGACCGCGACCTCGGCGACATTCGGATGGCCCGAGATGCTTTCCTCGATCTCGCGCGTGCCCAGCCGATGGCCGGCGACGTTGATCACGTCATCGGTGCGGCCCAGGATGTAGAAATAGCCATCCTCGTCACGAATGCCCCAGTCGAAGGTCGAATAGACCATCTTGCCCGGGATGCTTTTCCAATAGGTATTGACGAACCGCGCATCGTCTTTCCAGATCGTCTGCATGAAGCCCGGCGGCGTCGGGCCTTCTATGGCGACAACGCCTTTCTCGCCGGCACCGGTCAGTTCCTCGCCGGTTGCCTCATGGAGGATCTTGACCTTGAACCCGTACATCGGGACTCCAGGACTGCCGAGCTTGCTGGGCGTGCGCTCGACCCCGTTGGCCACGGTCAGGATCGGCCAGCCGGACTCCGTCTGCCAGTAGTTGTCGACGATCGGAACGCCCAGGCCGTCCCCGATCCAGCGCCCGGTGGGCTCGTCCAGCGGCTCGCCAGCGAGGAACAGCGCGCGAAGGCTCGACAGGTCGTATTTCTTCAGCAGTGCGGGGTCCTGCCTCTTGAGCACCCGCACGGCCGTGGGCGCGCTGAACATCGCCGTCACCTTGTATTTCTCCACCAGCCGCCACCAGATCCCGCCATCGGGTTGCTGGTCGATGCCCTGCGTGGGCAGGCCTTCGTACATGATGGTCGCCATGCCGGCGATCAAGGGGCCGTAGACGATGTAGCTGTGGCCGACCACCCAGCCGATGTCGCTGGTCGAGAAATACGTTTCGCCGGCGCGGCCGTCGAAGATGTGCTTCATGCTCGCGGCAAGCGCCACTGCGTAGCCGCCGGTGTCGCGCTGCACGCCCTTGGGCTTGCCGGTCGTGCCGCTCGTGTAGATGGTGTAGCTGATGTCGGTCGCGTCCAGCCACGTGCATGGCACCGGCGTGTCGCGGTGCTTTTCGAAGAGCGGCGCCGCGAGGTGGTCGCGACCTTCCGTGAGTGCCATCGGCGCCAAGCCGCGGTCGACCAGCAGCACGGCCGAGGGCTTGTGAGCCGACAGCCGGATCGCCTCGTCCAGCAGCGGCTTGTACGCCAGCACCTTGTTGCCGCGCGATCCCGCGTCCGCGCTGACGATGACCTTGGGCGATGCGTCCTCGATGCGCGATGCCAGCGATCCGCTGGCAAAGCCGCCGAAGACGACGCAGTGGATGGCGCCGATGCGCGCGCAGGCCAGCATCGCGAACGCGGCCTCCGGAATCATCGGCATGTAGATCAGTACGCGGTCACCCTTGCCGACCCCGAGTTCGATCAGGCTGGCTGCCGTGCGCTGGACTTCGGCGTGCAGTTCGCGAAAGGTATAGCTCTTCTCGACGCCGGTTTCGGTCGATACGAAGATCAATGCGCGTTGACCTCCCCGAGTCGAAAGATGCCGGTCGACCGCGTTATGGCAAAGATTCGTGGTCCCGCCCGCGAACCAACGCGCGAATGGCGGTTGGCTGGCATCGAGGATTTGCGCCGGGGGCGTTTTCCAGTCGATCAGCGCGGCCTGATCGGCCCAGAAGGCCTCCGGCGTGTCGATGGAACGGCGATAGAACTCCGCATAACGACTCATGGGCTTGTCTCCTGCTTCAGGGTCAATCTGAATTCTTAATTATGGGCCTCGGCCTTTCGGCAAACTGACGCGCGGACTCGTCCCTGGTGCGAGCGAATAGCTTGCCTTCAATCGACCCACTGAGCCAGCGCCGACTCAGCTCTTGTCTGGTAGACCGTAGCACCCTGCTCCGAGGCGATGCGCACGGCGGTACGCAGCCAACCTTCGGCGAGCGCCGCGTTCGCGGCCGAGTCCGCCAGCGCAAGCTCTGCACGCAGCCGCCACAGCTCCGAAACATGGATGCCCACTTCCGGCGAAATCAGCGTGTCGAAAGTGCGCGTGACGAGCGCGAACGCCTCCTTGCCGCGGCCGCCCCGCCTCAGCGCTTCGATCATGACCAAATGCGGATACACGCCGAGAAAACTGTGCCTGACCGCCGTGTCGTGGTTCGCCTCCATCATGGCCAGCCCAGCGGCGATGTCGCCCTGCTGTGTGCGCGCCAGGCCGAACATGAATCGCCCCAGCCCGTGCTGCAGCGGCAAGTCGTATTTCTTTGCCACCTGCATCTCGCGCTCAGCCATGTTCTGACAGGCTTCGATGTCGCCGGCCAGTTGCATGGCGACGCTGCCGTTGCCGAGGGCGAATGTCAGGCTGAGCGGGTGTTGCACCGACTCCGCAAGCGCCAACGCGGAGTCCAGGCTGGTGGCGGCATCCTGTGCCAGACCCCCCAGGCCCAGCCCGATGGCGGTGCAGCAATGGGCACAGACACCCAGGTCATGACCCGCATACACCTGGGACAGGCGGTGATGGCGCTGCGAATCGTAGCGGCGAATGCCTTCGCGGGTCATCTCCAGCATCTTCCCGGTCTGGCCCGTGAAGTACCAGAAGCCCCAGCGGTGATGCAAGCCTTCCATCTGCAGATCGTCATCGCCCAGCTTGCGGCTGATCTCCAACAATTCCTCGCCCAGCGTGCGGGCATCGTCGAACTGGCGCGAGTTGGCCTTGGTGATGTACAGCCCCCATGTCGCCTGAAACAGTTGCCGTTCGGAGTCGGCCTCCTTGGCCAGCGCATAGGCCTGCGTCAGCACCGCTGCCATGTCATGGCTCAGCGGCCCGGACTGGATGTTGAAGGTCGCACCAAGTTTGAGCTTCGCTTCGATCGTGCAGCGCGCACGCGTCGCGGCGTCGGTGATTTGCTCTGCCTGCGCCAGCGCGGCGTTCAGGTTGGCGATGGCTTCGGCATGGGCCGAGCGCCACCCCGACCTTTCCGCGGCGAGCATCCAATACGCGCACGATCGCTCTGGCTGCGCAGCGCGGTCGAAATGGTGGGCAACAATCTCAGGCGCGCTGACGGCCGAGGTGTCCTGCTGCGACGCCAGCAGTTCGGCAATTCTCAGGTGCAAGGCCTGGCGACGGCTGCGCGACAGGCTTTGGTACGCCGCCTCCTGCACCAGCGAATGGTTGAAGCTGTAACCACCCTGCTGCGGGTCCTCGGTGGCGAATACGAGGCCTGCGCCGAGCAACCGGTCCAAGCCCCCGCGCAGCGTGGCCTCCTGCACGCCGGCAATGGCGGCCAGGAGCGGGTAGGAGAAATGGCGCCCGATCACGGAGGCCACCAGCGCAATGTCCTCGGCTTCGCCCAGACGATCCAGCCGGGACATCAGGGAATCCTGCAGTGTCGAGGGCACGAAAACGGCGTGCGCAGCCTGCATGTCGATCACTGCCTTGGTGAGTTCTTCGACATACAGCGGCACCCCATCGCTGCGCTCCACGATCTGCCGGATCAGCGCCTCGTCGATCGGCCAGGTGCCAGCGGCACGGCGGGCCACCGCAGCACTTTGATCGAGTCCCAGGGGCTTGCATGAAATGGCCGTGGCGTTCATGTGCTCGCCCCAGGGCTTGCGGAATTCGGGCCGGTGGCTGACAAGGGCCAGCACCCTGCACGATCCGATGCGCGACAGCAGCCGCTCCACCAGGATTTGCGTCGTGGGGTCGCTCCAGTGCGCGTCCTCCAACAGCAACAGCACCGGCACATCGTCGGGCGTGGCCAGCATGAAGTCTTCGAGGATGGCGAGTATTTCCAGGTTGCGCTGCGCGGTGGTCATCTCCATCGGCGACAGGCGGTCGGGTGTTGGAAGTTCGAGCAACTCTGCGATCAAAAGCAGGTCCCGGCGCGAAGTCCGGCCGAGGCGCGGCAGCAGGGCTTCGAGCTTGCTCAAATTCTCTTCAATCGCGCGTTCGGGCTGAATTGCGGCTTCATGCCGCAGCAACTGAGTCAGCGGGTACAGCGCGCTGTTGCGGTGATAGGGAGAGCATTGGCAGCGCAACAGCCGATGCGGCGTGTCACATACCCGCTCCGCGAGCGCCTCGAGCAACCGCGACTTGCCCATTCCTGCTTCGCCGCCGAGCAACACGAGGTGGCCATTGCCCTGGACCGCACGTTGCCATGAATCGAGAAGGAAGACCTGTTCCCGCTCGCGCGCGACGATCGGCCCGGCAAGTCTGCCGCGCGATGCGGCGAACCGACTCTCGACGCTGCGTTCGCGCACCACCTTCCAGACCGGAACGGGCTTGTCAAAGCCCTTCAGCGCGTGTTCGCCGGCGGACACGTACTCGAAGAATTCGCCGCTGAGTTGCCGTGTCATCGGGCTCACCAGCACGCTCCCAGGTTCGGCAAGCGCTTGCAGACGGGCTGCCAGATTCGGCGTATCGCCAACCACTGTCTGTTCGTGTCCGTCACCGGCAGAGTGCCCGACGACCAGGCCCGTGGCGACGCCGACGCGGGCCTGCAACGCCTGGCCATCGGGGCGCTGCAGACCAGCGACCGCCATCACCATCTCGAGCGCCGATCGGATCGCGCGCTCAGTCGACTGTTCCTGTGCCTGGGGATAGCCGAAGTAGGCCAGTACCCCGTCCCCCAGGTATTGGGCGATGTGGCCGTCGAAGCTCTCAATCACGCGGGCGCAGGCATCGCGATACCTGCGCAACAACTGGTCCAGGTCCTCGGGGTCGAGCTGGCTGGCGATCGCGGTCGAGCCCACCAGGTCCGTGAACACCACGGTGACCTGGCGGCGTTCGACCTCCTTGGCGGCCGGAGCAGGCGCAACGGGGCCGGCAGGCATGGTGGTGGCTTGCCGCAGCTTGGACGCCGCGGCGAGGAGCTTGCGGCGGTGGCCGAGCGACAGCCCTAGCTTTTCAAGGTCCTGTTCGGTCAGGTCCGGCACGACCGTCACGTCGATGTCGTTGCTGGCGAAGACCTCGCAATACCTCTCAAGGCCAAGACCTTGGAGCCACGAGCTGATGTCTGACATTCGAGGACCTCACGACGATTCGTAAGCGCTCCTTGACTTCCTTGGGAAACAGGAGCCCAAGTTGCCTTTCGGGCGCTACTTGACCCAGTGTCGGCCGTCTCGAAACCGCCTGCAAGCCCGTGCTGTCTGCGAGACTTTGCCTTCCGGTTGCGCGTGCCGGTATAGAGTTGAATCAGCTCGAAAGTTGATCATGAAAACTCTGTTTCTAGTGCGGCATGCCAAATCGAGTCGCGACGATCCGTCCTTGCCCGACCGGGAACGACCGTTGGACGATCGCGGCCGCCAGGACGCGCCCGCAATGGGGAAGCGCCTCAGCAAGCGCGGGCTCAAGCCCGATCTGCTCGTGTCGAGCCCGGCGCTGCGCGCGCTGACAACGGCACAGCTCATCGCCGACGAGATCGGCTACCAACGCAAGGACATCATTGTCGAAGATCGGCTCTACGCCAGCAGCCTGGACGACTTGCTCGCCGTCATTTGCGCACTCGATGACAAGGTAGACCGCGTGATGCTCTTCGGCCACAACCCCGAGTTCACCAACCTCGCGCACCGGCTGTCGAGCGAGGTCATCGACATGCCCACATGCGCCGTCGCCGAGTTCCACTTCGACGCCAAGGCGTGGGCGGACGTCGGGGAGGTCGGCCCGACCAAGGTCAAGCTGGACGCGCCGAAGAAGCAGTTCAACCTTCAAGGCTCGCGATCTTGACGCTTTCAAGGGCTGCTTGATGCGCATGCCGATGAGGAACGCCACGATCTGCGCAGTCACACGGAGATGGTTTCCGCGCTAGCCTTTCAGATAGCCGGTCACGAGGCGCGCCCCCTCGTCGATGAGCGCTTCCATCTGATCGTCGGTCAGCACTTTGGAATGGTGCAGCACCGCGTTATGCGTCAACGCCTCGATCGTGGTGACGCACACAAAAGATGCGAGCTCCAGGTCATCGACAGCGAGCTCGTCCCGAACTCCTTCGAGATAGGCCCTGAACAGACTGAAATTTTCGCGACTGAAGGTTTCCAGCTTCTCGAGCTTTCCCACGCGCGGGATCTGCTCGGCGAGCACTCGATGCAGTTGGGGATCGAGACGGTGCGCTTCTACCGCGACAGCGACGAATTTGCGCATTGCCTTGTCCAGCGGCTGGGTCGAGACCTGCGTCAACTCGCTCCGCACCGTTTGCATGATCTGCTGTTGGTGGCGCTCGATCACGGCGACGACGAGTGCCTCCTTGCTGGGGAAATATTGATAAAGCGAGCCGATGCTCACCCCCGAGACTTCCGCGATGCGGTTGGTGCTGGCCTTGTCGAAGCCGTCCTTGACCAGAATGCGAGCGGTTGCCTCGATCAGGTTGTCCACAGTCGCGCGCGACCGCCCCTGAGTGGCGATTTTCCTGGGCCTGGTGATGAGCTTTCGCGCCATTTCTTGGTGCCGTCAATGCGAGTAGAAAAAGCGAACAATCACTCATATTCTGAGCACACACGCACGGGCGGCGCAACTTCTTGCATGTAAGACCTGTCGCGCGCAAACCCCTCAGGAGACCCCACGACATGGACGACACATTGCACCACCTCTTCAGATACAAAGCTTGGGCGAACAACCAGCTATTGACGGCGCTGGCCCAACTCGAGGGCAGTTCCCCAATCACGACGTTGGCCATCAAGGCTTTGAGCCACACATACGTGGTCGATCGAATATTCGCCGCGCACCTTAGGCGAGAAGCTCACGCGTACACATCGGCCAACTTGAGCGAGATGCCTGCGCTCGAAGATCTATCCGCTGATCTCAGAAGAAGCGATCAGGAATACATCGACTATGCGTCGACGCTCGATCGCGACCAATTGGCCGAACGAATCGACTTCGCGTTCACTGACGGGGCCGCGGGCCGTATGTCCCGCGAGGAAATGCTCATGCATGTTGTCACGCACGGAACAGGTCATCGCGGACAGGTCAGCGCAGTGATGCTGCTCAATTCCGTTCCGCCCGCCAAGGATGGATTTACGACTTATCTACACGAGGCGGAGGCGTCAACGAGAAGGCGGGCTCTAGCTTGAACGCCGTTGAGCTGTGCGGTCGAGCTATGGGTGGCTCGATGTCCGGTCCTCGCCGACCGATGGAAGCTCTGCCGCAGCGGGCTGCCCCGCAGCGCCTTCTGGAGCAGTGGCAAAACAGTATGTTCGCGAATGGAGCCGTCGATTTTCAGGGGCGATGCCTTGGCATAGGCAACTGGCGCGAAGGGCGGGAGCGCGCACTGAATTGGCGCTTAGCCAATCGGCGCAGCCGGGTTCAGCAGGCCGGCGGACTGGAGGTCACGCCACAGTGCGGCCGGCACCGCATGGTCGGCATCGGCGGAGTTGGCCAGCACCTCCTGCGGCGTCACGCCGCCGAGCAGCACGGTCACGACCGCGGGATGCGCCATGGCGAACTGAAGCGCGGCGCGGCGCAGCGGCGTGGCGTGCGCGGCGCAGATCGCTTCGATCCGGCGCACGCGATCCATGATGTCTTCGGGCGCGGGCCCGTACTCGAACTTGGCGCCGGGCACGGCGCCGGTTGCGAGGATGCCGGAATTGAACACACCTGCGAGCATGACGCCGATGTTCTTTTCGAGCGCCAGCGGCAGGAATTCGTCCAATGCGTTCTGGATCAGCAATGAGTAACGGCCAGCCAGTATCGCCACATCGAAGTCGCCGGCCTTCGCGAACTTCACCGAGACGTCGGACTCGTTGATGCCGAATCCGATGGCTGCGACGGTCTTCTCGCTGCGCAGCCTGTCGAGCGCCTTGTAGGCGCCCTCCATCGCCTCCTTGAAGCGCACTGGCGCATCGACCGGGCCGTGCGTCCACACGTCGCAATCGTGGATCAGCAGGATGTCCAGGCGGTCCAGCCCGGTGCGCAGCAGGGACTGTTCGACGGAGCGCATCGTGCCGTCGTAGGAATAGTCAAAGCGCGCCGCATGCGGATGGCCGCCGGCAAAGCCAGGCGAGAAAACGTTCGGGTTTTTCGGCGGCGGCTTGGAGAAGGCGTCCATGATGCGGCCGATCTTGGTCGACAAGATCACGTCCTGCCGCGGCGAGTGGAACTCCCCGAGCAAAGCATAGCGCGTCCATCTGACGGTGTTCACGCCAACGGCGACTATTACCGCCACGCTCACGATGCGCCCGGCCTCGCGTGTCTGCCTGGAGGAATCACTGCGCGCGAGAATCGGCGGGCAGGAGGCGAAGCGGCAGCACGAAGGGAACGTCTTGAGCGCGTCGCGCTCAAATCACGAAGGTTGCAAGTACGCCGATTCTGCAAAGGTCGGCGGCTCTCCAGAGCCATCCTGGTGGACCACCCACCGATGGCTCTCTTTTTTGCTGAAGTTCAAATCTCAGGCGCTGGTAGCCTCTGCTGACGTTGCCGCCCTGCGATGCACGTCTGCCGGACTTCAAGCCAAGCTCAATAGCGATACGGATTGTTGGGACGGCGATCGTACCGGTTGGGCACGCCATCGCCGTCGCGGTCCATGTAGGCGCCGCCGCGCGGCGGCGGCGGACGGTAGTTGTGGTACGGCGCGACGATGCAGCCGGACAAGGTCAATGCGGCGAGAACGAGTGCGAGGCTTTTCATCTGGGTCTCCTTGGGTTGGCGATTCCATCGTCGAGCGCTCCTGTGTCGGTCCCGTGTCGTCAGCACGCAGAAGCGTGAAGCACAGTTACCGGATGTTCGCTTCGGCCTCTGGCCCCGCTCCGCCCTTGCATTGGCGCGCCTCCGAAGATGATGGCGTCCAATTGCTGGGTCAGGAAAGGAGAGAAACCGGAGCCGTGCGAACGCTCGGGGTCGCAAACTCACGGCCGACCATCGCTTTGGCGAACAGGTAGTTGCGGCGGCCGCGCTCCGAGAGTTGATCCATGTTCACCCGGCCTGCCGAGTCGCACGCGAAGGCGAACCCGCGACCCTGGTTGAAGAGAGACCGAAACCACAGCTCGAAGCGCTTGATATGCGTGGATTGGGAAGTCATGACGTCCTCTGAAGATCCAGGCGAAGCGTGGTCACGGTGCCCGACAGACGCAGTGCAGCAAATCCAAATCGCCGAGCGAGCGCCAGCACGCCTGTATTGGTCGCGAGCGCATGCCCGCTCACTTTGCGAAGACCGTATCGGCGCGCCGCGGCGACAAGGCGCGACATCAGTTCGCGTCCCAGGCCGAGCCCCTGCCAGGCATCGGCCACCACGATGGCGAAGTCCGCCTCCTGCTGCGACTCCACCACGAAGCGGGCGACGTCACCGTTGCACCTCGTCAACCTGACGACCTTGGGGCTCAAGGCAAGCGGCCTGACGCCCTCCGCCCTCTTTGAAGGCGAGAAGGACGACGACCCTCGAATCCGCACGTGGGCGCTGACAACGCTGCCAAGCCCCGCTCGACGTTCCGGCGGGTTTGGAATTCGGCGCTGCGGCAACCGCGGATACGGATAAAATCCGCGATGCTCCGGGGTGCACGCAACAGTGCTGAGATTCAAACCCGCGAACTTGAACCGGTTAGGACCGGCGGAAGAAGAGCAGTTGCTTTGATCATCGGCGAATCCTGCCGACATCGAAGCGGCCCTCGGAGCACCCGTTTCACGGTCACGAAGAAGGCCTCATGCACAACTCCTCTGCGAAACAACCTGCGCCCATGGTGGCAGCCGACGAAATGGTCGCTGACGTCCTCGCCTTCATTGCGCAAGACGGTTGCACCGACGCCGACTTCGATCGTCTGGCGTTACGGCTGTTCGCCTACCAGTACGCCAACAACCAGCCGTACCGGCGCTTCTGCCAGCGGCGCGGCGCGACCCTGCGAAGCGTGAAGCGCTGGAGCGACATCCCGGCAGTGCCGATCGATGCCTTCAAGGAACTGGCGCTGCGCTGCGAGCCGCCGGCCGCAACAGATCGGGTCTTCATGACCAGCGGCACCACCCGCAGCGAGGTCAAGGGCCGTCACTTCCATCCGACGCTGGCGGTCTACGACCGCTCGATGATCCGCAACTTCTCGCAGCGCTTCATGCAGGGGCAAGGCCGGATGCAAATGGGCATCCTGTTCCCCACCGAGACCGTGCTGCCCAATTCCTCGCTCGCCCACTATCTGGCGCTGGCACGGGACGCCTTCGGAACCGCGGAGAGCCGTTACTTCATGAGCCCGCAGGGATTGGACCTCCAGGGGCTCTGCGAGGCCCTGTCGGATGCACAGCATCGCGGCGAGCCCTTTGCGCTGCTCGGCGCAAGCTACAGCTTCGTGCACCTGATCGACGAGCTCAAACAGCGCGGCCTGTCGTTCCGCCTGCCGGCGGGCAGCCGAGTGCTGGACACCGGCGGCTACAAGGGACAGTCGCGCGATCTGCCGCTCGACACCTTCTATACGGAGCTGTCCACGTTGCTCGGCATCGAGCGATCGGACTGCATCAACATGTACGGCATGACCGAGCTGAGCACGCAGTTCTACGATGCAGGCAATGCATCGGTACCCTCGGTCAAGTCCGGCCCGCACTGGATCCGCTCTCGCCTGATCGACCCGCTCACAGGCCGCGAAGTCGAGCCTTCCGAGCGCGGGATACTGGTCCACTGCGATCTCGCCAATTTCAATTCGGTGACCACCATCCTGACCGAGGACGTGGGCTTGGCGGCGGACGGCGGCTTCCTGCTGCTGGGTCGCGCCGAGGGCGCGCAAGCCAAGGGCTGCTCGCTGGCGGTGGAGGAATTCATCCGGGCGGCCGCATGACGACGCTGCATGCGACCGCCGGCTACCTGCCGGGCCTCGCGCCGGCGGACGTGCAGTGGCAGGCCCTGAACTTCGAATCGGGCCCGACCCGACTGGAGGTCGCCGTGCCCGTGTTGAGCCCCGATCAGATGCGCGCCCTCGCCGTCCGCGTCGGGCAGGCCAGCCGTCGCCATCTGAAGACCATGACCGTGTCCGGGATCGTGGACGTGGTCGATCGCGCGATGGCCCGCCTGCTGGACCCGGCCGACCCCTACCGGAGGGAGCTCGACCAACTGTTGCCGATCGTCGGCGGCTACGACGCCGAGATGGTCCGCCTGGGCCTCACGGCATTCTTCAAGACCTTTCGCGCGCCGCAGCTGCATCGCTTCGTCGCCGAGGATTTCGCCAACCCCAAGTTGCTGGACGAATTCCAGCCACGCCCAAAGGGCGGCGCGGCAAAGGCCTTCGGGCCGGAGTTGCTGGTCCACAGCTGGGCCGGCAACGTGCCGGCCATTCCGCTCTGGAGCCTGGTCTGCGGGCTGCTCGTGAAGGCCGGCAACATCGGCAAGCTGCCCAGCGCGGAGCCGCTGTTCGCGGGCCTGTTCGCGCGGCTGCTGGCCGAAGTCCACCCTCCCCTCGCCGATTGTGTGGCCGTGGTGTGGTGGAAAGGCGGCGAAGAGGAACAGGCGGCGGCCCTGTATGCCGAGGCGGACACGGTGCTGGCCTATGGTGGCAACGATTCGCTGGAGCAGATCCGGCGCCAATTGCCGGTCACGACGCGTTTCCTGCCCTACGGCCACAAGCTGGGCTTCGGCCTGGTCAGCGCCTCGGCGCTCGACTCCCTGCGCGCGCCGGCGACGGCACGCCTGGCCGCCTGGGACGTGATGCGCTATGACCAGCAAGGCTGCTACTCCCCCCATGTCTACTACGTCGAACGAGGCGGCAGGGTGTCGCCGCGTCAGTTCGCGCAGTACCTCGCGAGCGAGCTCGCCAACCTGCAGGACCGCTTTCCGCGCCGGGCCCTCGCGCTGGAAGATTCGGCTGCGGTCGCCGGCTGGCGCCAGGGCATCGAGCTTCACGCGGTGGCAGCGGGCGTCGGGTTCGGCGACGAGCCGATCGGCGAGGATGGTGCGGCCTTCGGCGTTGCCTACACCGACGAGGCGAAGGATCTGGCACCGACGGCATCGAATCGCAGCATCCAGGTCGTCGCGGTCGATGCGCTGGATCAAGTGGTCGCGCAGATCGAAACACACCGGCCCTTTTTGCAGACGGCGGGTGTGGCCGCGGCGCCGGCTGAACTGTTCCGGCTTTCGGAACTGCTGGGCGCCGCCGGCGTGACACGGATCAGCGCCGTTGGCGCGATGAGTTCGCCCGAGGCGGGCTGGCACCATGATGGCCGGTTCAACCTGCTGGACCTCGTTCGAATCGTCGAGATCGAACAGTCGGCAGAGATTGCGGCCGACAAGCTGGCGCCCTACGCTGACTAGGGCCTGTTAACACATGAATCACCCTCGCGTGAGGCCCCAGAGAGGGCCCAATCTAGGCGCCAAGCGGAACTGGGGTGCGACCCCAGTGAGC